>JADGNY010000192.1 GCA_017883235.1 Thermoanaerobaculia bacterium
TTTCATTCTAACGGATCAGCTTCAGATTAGCTACCCCGAATGCGCTCTATCTGTCCTTCTTTTCTGTTACTTAGCCCTCCAAGGACAGGAACTAGTTAGCCTGCATTTCTCAAACGCTCAATTGAATTGTGCCCTCGAGAGCCTTGCCATTCTCTTCGTCGAGAGCCCTTCTCCCCCCGCGGTTTTTTGCGGGGGGAGAAGGTGCCGAAGGCGGATGAGGGGGGCGCTGAGCAGCATGTTTGTTACTCCTCATGGACTGGCGATGCATCCTGCCAAGCGCCCCCTCATCCGCCTGTCGGCACCTTCTCCCCCAGCTGAAAAACGCTGGGGGAGAAGGCTCTCGACGGGTAACAGGCTGCCGGTGATTTACGTGAGAGTGTGTTCCTGTTGCTCCCCTCGCTGACAGGAATCGCGCTCGCATTCGATAGAAGTAAGATCGCCCACCGATCGGTCCCCTCCGGTGCCGAGCCCGCCGAGGTTGCGGTCGTCACTTCATGAAAGTCATCTGCATCCATCACCGTCTGGCTGGTTTCACCAGCCACCATTTCAATGAGGCACATGGGTTTGGGCAGGAGTTTGCCCGGCGTGGGAAACGATTCGTTTTGCTGGTCAACGCCCACGCACCGGCGCCGATTGTTGCCGAGCTCAAGGCCCACGCTGTTCTGGAAGATCCGACATTCCGTATGGAGTGGAGTTACGAGGAGCGCAGCAGCCGCTTCGTCACGATGCTGCACAAAAAGGTTGATGGCCGTCTGCGCGCGAATGATTGCGTGCTGCTGACGATCTCCACGCAGCTCGAGGCGCACGCGCTGACACGCTGGTTGCAGGAACTGCCGCTGAGGAAGAAACCGTGGATCGTCATCCTCTTCGTCAGTGACCGTTGGAACCGCTCAGGGCCCGACGAATACGATCGGCAGATCGGCGAGTTTCGTACGCTCAAGGCTACGATTTCAAGTCTCGCACCTGAAGATGCCCGCAGGGTGATTCTCTTTGCCACGACCGACCTGCTGGCCCAGGAATTGACTGACTTGCTCGGTACAAACGTGGATGTCGCTCCGATGCCGCTTCCATACGGCGATCCTCAGTCGTACAGCTCGTCGAATCGCGAGCCGCATCTGCCGCGCGTCGTCATCCTCGGGGGCACTCGCCCTGAGAAAGGATCGCATCTGATCCCCGATATCGTCGAAGCCTGCCGATCGCATGTGCAAACCGAATTCGTGGTGCATCTGACGAACAGCACACTGACCGCCGAGGAGTTCGAAAAACTGGCGATGATCGAGAACCAGCCGGACGTGACCGTCATCCGTCATCCGATGACCCTCCCCGAATACAACGCGGCGCTCAACGACGCCGACATCGCCCTGTTTCCTTACGAAGTGATCCCGTACCGAAAGAGGGGTTCGGGAGTGTTCGCGGAGGCCGTGGCATTCAGCAAACCAGTGGTCGTGACGCGAGGCACATGGATGGCGGAGCAGATCGAGTCCGGCCGCGCCGCGGGCACGATCTTCGATGACCTCCAGCCGGATTCGATCGCCCGAGCCATCGCCCGCTGCATCACGGATCTGGAATCGTTGCAGCAGTCGGCGCAAGCCCTGAGCTCCGCGTGGAGAAGGACAGCATCCCTCTCCGCATTCGTCGACTTGATGGAGACGCAGATCGCCCTCCGCTCGCAGGACGACAAGCCCACCCGCCGGTCGTGGTGGAGGCGATGACGAACCGCCACCCGGTGGCAACGAGCGGTTGCCCTCCGCGAGGCGGCTCCCCCTCTTGCCCGCCACGTGCATTGAGGGTCGGTCGTGGCGGGCCGTATCGGAAGTGGTTGGTAGCGCACACGGAATTTGAGCCCATCGAGGATTTGGCTGCGCTTCCGGCTGAAGCCGCAGAAAACACGATGAGAGTACGATACGAATTCTCATGAGCAGCCCAAGTCGGAGTTGTGAGATCGCCATGGCGCTTCTCGAGGTCAGTCCACCACCGAGCGATTCGGCCCGCGTTTCAGCCCTCACGCATCTGGTGATTGATCTTCTTCAGGAAGTGGAAGCGCTTCGGCTGCTCGCCATGCAGTTGAACCCACACGAGTACGCCCTGGCATACGAGGCATCGGCAGAGCTGGCCCATAACGCAGCCGGAGTCAGAACGGGTCTTGAGAAGCTGATCGCACTCTATTGCACCGATCACGAATCCGGTCCACGCGAGCTCCTTCTGTTGCAGCGCCTCGGTTACTCATCCTCGGAGTTGCGACGATTCGCCGACGTGCTGGAGCGCGCCCAGACCCTCACGTAGGATTTCGGGACCGAAATGCAGGGAGTACAGTCCGGGAAGGGCACAGATGGAAACGGAATGGTTGGACCGGAGAATGTCGATCGATGAAATGGAAGCCGCCAATATGCTCGACGGGAAAGCGTTCGGCGCCCGGAACGAGGAATGGGAGAAGCTCAAGAGTCAGATGGTCGAGGGTGATGAGTTGTGGACATTCGCGAGCCCGGCGGCGAGCTGGCAGGATCTGGGCGGAAGGTTGGGTGTCTCCCTGGTACGACATGGTCAAGTGATAGCGAGTCTGGTCACATTGATGAGTTGATGAGAGTCGGCGACGAGCGCCGCGATGTCGTTCGGCAGTCTCTTCTCCTTCGGACGTACCAGATGACCTGTGTCTGCAGGCGTTCAGCGGCGTGGTGATGTGGTGGAAGAGGAAAAAAGCGTAGAGATCCTTCTCTCTTCTGCGCGCTTCGCGCGATGGTCCCGGCCTGAGTCTACTTCGCTATCGGCACCCGGTCGCGGGCAAGTTGCGAGAGCACCAAGCGGTGCAGCAGGTCGTAGACGACGAATTCCTGCGCACGAGGCGTCGAGCGGAACCAGCGATTCAGATGCATGTGCAGGTAACTGCTGGCGAGCACATCGAAAGGGACGTCGAGCTCGCGGAGCGCGCCGGCTACCGGCCGCACACACGCTGCGCGTTGGCGATAGGCAGCCGTCCAGGCCTGGCCGGCCGCGCCGTCGAACATGGTTCGCAGCGCATCGCGTCGGGCACGCGTCTGTTTTGCCAGTTGATCGCGCATGCCGCGATCGACGCGCATCTCGCCGCCATAGAGCTTTACGAGCTGATCGAGCAGCCGCGACTTGTTCGCCGCGTCGAATCCAAGATCCGAAAGCAGCGCATCGCTACCCAGGACCGCAAGTTGCCAGCGCAGATCCGCATCCGACTGCACCAGCGGCAGGAGAGCGGCCACGGCATCGCTGTCGGCGCAGAAAATCTCCTCCGCCACCTTGATCCCGGAGAGGCCGCCGTATCGCTCGAGCTCGCGGACGTAGGTATCGATCTGCACGCGCGACATCCATCCTTTTTCAAGGAGTGGCGAGAACGCTTCCGAGAAGCGGCGCCTCACCTCGCCCCACAGCACGTCCGGCTCACCTGCCAGGCGAACGCGGAGATGAAAATCCGGATCGCTATAACGGATGAAGAACCATGAGCGGAGCAACCCTTCGTCGCGCAATTGCTGCGCGATGGGCGCGATGGCGTCGACCAGCAAGCGGTCAGCGGTGGAGTAGCCGGTGTAGAGCTTGAAATAGAGCCACTCGCCGCCGGGTGCCATGATGCGGTCCTCGGCGCGGTAGATTGCCGGTCGCGCGACGGCACGGACCGGAGACGGTTGGAGGCTGTGATACGGAATCACCAACTCATGCGTGTAATGTCCATCGTGTCCTTCGACGACCAGCTCGTCCGGCTGGGGCAGGAGTTCGTGCACGATGGCGATCTCCTTGCGCGCCGCGGCGGCGAGAAAGGCGTCGATCGTCATGGCGTTTTTTCGATCGATCAAAAGTTCCTGGTCGCCTTCCACATAGAGCAGAAACCGCGGCATGCGCAGATCTTTGGCTGCGGCCCCTTCACGCAGTTGGTTTCGTTCTTCCTGGCGAAGAAACCATGTGGCCCGGGAGAGGATGAGATCTTCATAACGGACACGAGGAAGAAACGGCAGTTCGGCAAGAGGACCCCAGTCCCAGAAAAGCGCGCTGGCCACTCCTTGCCGCGATAGGGTAGCGAGAAAGCGATAGACACTGACGCCGTGCGATTTCACATTGTGCACGCTGGTGACGCGCGGCACGATCTCGCGGTCGAGCGTTCGCGACCAGAGAACAAGGCGGTTCTCGCGGACGCCGAGGAGTAGATCGGAGGCGGCGATCTGCTGCTCTGGCAGTAACCCGGAGGCCGCGAGAAACGGGATTTCGTAGTCGCGCACCGGCGGACGGGTGATGATATTGGCGCTACGGCCCTGCGGCAGATTCACCGCTTCGGCGAACACAACGCCGGGCCTCAAACTCTCTTCTTCGCGCAGATGCGCGCGTACGAGTTCTTCGAGCTGCCGGTCGCCCTGGCAGAAGCGGCCGAACAGGCGCGCGCCGGACGGACCGAGCACCGAATGCAGAACGAGCTCCCGCGCGCCGAGGCTGGCGATCGCCGCGAACGCGTCGGGAAGTGGAAGCGGCGAGGAAAGTGACATCTGCTCGACGTCATTCGCCGTGATCACGATCTCGTTCGACTGCTCACGCAGCGCGCGGCCCACTTTTTCGAGGAGAAGCTTGTCGCACGGCAGACCGCGTGTCGGTGCGGGAAGACCCGAAAACGAAAGTCCTCGCAGCAGCGGCACATCGTCGGAGGCCTCTTCGCCGTAGCCACTGAAGCCGATGCCGATCTCCTCGTCGAGCGCTTCGAGCATCGGCACGAAGCGCCCCTCATAGCGCTCGAAAAACCGCTCGCGGAAGCGGCGGATCGGATCCAGCTCGGCGGTGCCGAAGAGTCGCCGCAGCACCTCCACGCCCGGCAACAGGCGATCGGCGACGCCGCGGGCAATCTCCATCTCAGCCGGTTTGCGCATGGCCACGTGCAGAAGCGCATCGAGGGGCACGTCGGGAAAGAGCTCCGCCGCCGAGCTCCGGAGAGACTGATACTCAGAGACCGGCACGCCGGTGCCGCGCGCGTCGATACGCCGCAGTTCGTCGCGCAGGCCCCGCAACTTAGCCGCTGCAGCCTCGGCGACCGGTGCCAGGCGCTGGCCAAGCTCCTCCAACGCGTCGCCGACGGTCACACGCGGGTAGAGATCAGGCAGCAGGATCTGGTTGGCAACGAGCTGATCGACGTAGCCATGCACCTCATCCACGCTTGCGCCCAGCTCGCGGGCTAGCGACTCAGCGAGAGCACCCGCGGTCACGCCGCTACGCGCCAGATCGATTGCCGTTCGAAGCTCGCGTCCACCGCGTACCGCTTGCAACTGATATCCGCGGCCGTCGAAGGTCTCGCGCGACTCGATATAACGATATCGACCGGCGACTTCATACAGGCTCGAATTCGGCCGCAGCGTAGCTCGTGCCAGAATGCCGGGATCTTCCGCCAGCTTCGCGCAGAAGGTGTTCAGATGCTGCACGCCGATCTGTGTGACGCGCTCGTTGCTCTTCGTTTCCGGAAATACGAGACGCGTTTCATCCGCGATGCGTCCCGTGCTGTAGCCGGCCATGAGCCCGAACGGTGTGGGACGAGTACTCATGCGACAGACGTAGCGCACAAGGGCAAGGAGCAGTTTCCGCGGACGCTCCGTCTCGCCAGCACCAAGATGATCGCCGATACTCTGGGAGGCCAGAGCCAGCGCCTCCCCAACGTCCGCGCGGGCCAGCACGGAGCGGAGATACTCCTCGGGATCGTCCGCATCGGCCCACTCCAGCAGCGTCTCAAACGGCAGCAGGGGCGTGCGGAGGACGAAGAATGCTGAGGGAGCGAAACGCATCAGATGCTCATCAGAAACATGCGGTCCCACTCCGGCGCCACGTCCGTGCAAGCGGCGGCCAGCGCCGCCCCAATTCCTGCCGTTCCCAGAATCAGACCCGGCTCATCGAGGTACGGCTCAGGCGTGTTCGGCTCGGGATTCCAAGCCCGAAAGCCGGCGATCCCTTCGCCTTCGCTTCGGTACTGAAGCACCCGCGCGAACCAGCCGCGTGCCGCATCGGCGAAACGTTCGTCGCCGCTCGATTGGTAAAGACGGTTGAACATGTGGGCCAGCCCCGCGGCGCCGTGACAAATGCCCGCGTCGACGACGCCAGACTGTGCGGCAGGCACTTCGGCTGCCCACGCCCCGATGCCGATCGCCATCGCTCGCCAATCGGGGCGATCCAGCAACGTACCGGCATCGTGCAGGACCGTGGCGATTCCGGGCGCGCCGTAGCACCACGCCAGCCGCGCCGGCCGGACCTGGACTTCCGGCCCGGTCATGAAGGGGAAGTTTCCGCTCTCGAGTTGCGAGGCCATCAGCCAGCGTACCGCACCGTCGGCGAGCCGAGCGGCGCGATCGACTTCGATTCCGGCCCCGGCGATCCCGGCCAGCACGCTCAGAATCCCCGGCACGCCATGCGCGATCCCGAGGTTGTAGTAGCCGTGGGGCGCCGTACGCAATACATCGGGGGGAAGCAGATCCGCCCGTGTAAACCAAGAGATCCCGTCCGGCGTCTCCACCGCGCATGATTCGAGATTGCGAACGATCAATTGCAGGCAGCGCGAGGCCAGCGGATGGGAGCGGCGATTGAGCGCGTACACCGCCATCCCGGCCATGCCGGTGATCAGGTCAAACTGAAACGGCCATGGATCTCTGTCGAGATAGATGGCCAGTGCGTCATCGATTGCATCGAAGGCGCTGTCATCGCAGGCCACCACCTCCCAGCCGCTCAATTTGCACAGGGCCCAGCCGACGCCGGCGAATCCGCTGAAGAGCGACGGCCCCATGACATCCGATTGTGCAACGCGCACGGAATCGCCAATCAACGATCGCGCCGCGGCACGATAGGAGCTTTCCGACGGATCGATGAGCGCCAGATAACCGAACAGCACGGCCATTCCGGCGTGGCCACCACCTAGCGTAGCGTTGGCCATGCGGATGTATTGCTCTTTCGCTCCCGGCGGCACCCAGCAGGATGGCGGATCGGCGAGAGCAGCAGCCACGTCACGGACTACGTCGAGAGCGACGCTACGGCTCTCGTCCGTCAGCAGCGGCTGCCAGGTCATCGTTATCTATAGGTGGATTGGAACCATGGAGGGAGTGACGCCGTCCGGTGAAGCCGGACGGCGTCACTCGGATTCTCGGGCCTCAGCGGCAGCAGGTGGTCCTTGAGGTGTCGCTTCCGCAACACATCGTGAGCTCCGACATCGAGCAGAGGGTGAGAGTTCCGCCGTCCGGACCCTTCTTGGCTTCCGCGGTGCGCAGGACGGCGACGGTTTCCTTGTGAAGCTCAAACTGAATCGGCTCGTTGTTCTTCATGGCATTACCTCCGCCGGACATCATAAAGCCAGGATGGAGAGAATGCCTGTTACGTTTTCTGGTAAATTGCAACGAAGTCATTGCGCTAAATATTAACTACTGATCACACGACACTGTGACAAGGAGCACTGATTTGGACGCCCGATCTGCAAGCGTGTTACGGTCGATCCTTGAACGCTCCGGATATTGCACGTTCCACCTCGCCTTCGGAGACGGAAACGTTCAACATCAGAAGTGGCGCCACTTCGCCGATCGTCTCGATGAGCCGTTGCACACACTCGTCGAGCTGTTTCTGCTTCAGCGCGCGGTCGACAACAATCGCGCCGGAGAACTTCTCGGTAAGGTACTGAGCGAGAGTCTCATCGAGGCCGGCGTTCTGCAATCCGACGGCGCCGCGGTCCGCACGACCGGGCTGGTGCTCATCAGCTTCCGGTCGCTTCTTTTTTTCTTTGAGCTCGTCCTGACGCCACGCGTCTACTTCGGCATGGACAGTATCGCCCTCGGCCTTTACCAGCGCCCGGTACCGTCGGGAACGACGCTCGATCTCTGCAGCGGTGCCGGAATTCAGGCCATGATCGCCGCCCAACAGGCGCGCCACACATTCGCGATCGAGATCGACGATCGCGCCTCGGCCATCGCACGCATCAACCTCATGCTCAACCAACTCGACAAGCGCGTGACGATGATCAATATGCCACTCGAGGAGTACGCCGCATCCGTGACCGAGCCGTTCGATCACATCGTCTTCAATCCGCCTCAGCTTCCGGCGCCCGAAGGGATCGACTATCCGGTGGGCAACGGAGGCGCCGACGGACTCGCTCTCACCAACCGCGTACTCCGTCTCTATCTGCCCCACCTCGCCGAGAACGGATCGATCGAGTTCATCGGCCGCGGCCTCGGACGCGATGGCAACCCGATCTTCATCGACGAACTGGGGGCGTTATTCGCGGAACACGGCGTAGCCGGGCATGCGCAACTCATCGGGCTCTCTGAATTGCGGCCCGGCGACCGGACCTACGAGGTTCTCGTCCAGATGGTCGCCGGGACTCACAACCTCAGCGTCGAGCGCAGTCACGAGATCTTCGAAAATCATTTTCGCGCCCTCGATAAGAACGAGATGTACACGTTTTTCATGCGCGGCGTAAAGTCACCGCGTGCGGATGCGGACGATCATTCCCGGCCCACCGTGACGAATCTCGCCGAGGTCGGTAAGGAATGGCTGGCCTGAAGTTCGCGAGCGGTAAGGAAGCGCAGCTCGCCGCCTCCCGCGCCACCGCCGCGAAACTCCTCGACGCCATCGTCGGCGAGTTGACTGCCTGATGTTTCGGTCCCCTCGTGAACACCGCGCGACGTAATCAGGCGGGAGCCGGCGATCAATCGATCCTGATGACGAAGACGCCTCGCCCGTCCGCCTGACGGTGCGGCAAGACCGAGGGACTGAAGCCGGTTGGTGTCG
>JADGNY010000098.1 GCA_017883235.1 Thermoanaerobaculia bacterium
CGAAAGAAGTTCGAGAAGCCCGACACCGTATCGTGCTCGGCGTAGCGGAAGATGCGCGCCCGCGGCAGGATCGCAGCGGCGTCACGTAGCGCGACGCCGGCGGGTACGCCATCAACCTTGTCGTAGACGTAGAGATGAACCTCGTGTCCGGCGGCGACGAATGACGACAGCGACAGCCGCTCCATGGTCGAGAGCGCGGGGCCGATCCAGAGCGACTGGATCGCGTCGTTCATCGAGCCACGATCGCACCGAAGAAGGTGGACGGCATCCCGACGCGCTCGGATGAGAGATACGCGGAGTAGGGGCCGGGAGAAGGCGGCGTGAACTCGACGGCGTAGTTGCCGTCGCCGAGGGATCGGGCGCGGGTACGCCACTGCCACATCGGGGAGAAGATCAGCACCGTGGCGTCGTCGATCGTCGCCGCCGCGCCGCCGTCGGAGACGCGGAAACGGAGCGATACGCGCTCGCCGCTGTGAATCGTCGAAGGGACGGACGTGAGCTGTGCCTTGAACGCATGCTCCGGGGGATGCGAGATGCGTGGGTCGCGCGCGATCGTGACGGCGAAACACTCGATCATCGACGGCGAGTCGAGGTAGAGCGCAACGTCGTAGTCGCCGGCATGCTCGATGCGGCGCACGGTCTCGTATACCCCGGGCGAGCGCTCGCGCAGACTGCGGTCGACGACGAGCACGGCGCGCGGCTGCTTGCCGTAGTTGGAGAGGTTGCCCATTGGCGCCGCCATCCCCTCCTGATAGTAGTAAACAGCCTGATCGACGGGATTGGCCACGAGCACGGCCGACTCCCCTACCGACTGGACGATGGTATCGGACGGTGTCGGCATCGAGCCCTTGCCGAGGTTGGCCTGGCCGGCGGGGAAATCCGCGACGGAGACTTCGTGCCCTGCGGCGCCGAGGCCGGCCAGCGCGATCATCTGGACGTCGTTCCCGTCGCGCAGGCGGATGTAGGCGATCTGATCGGAGAAGAAGATGCCGTCCGGCGCTCCTTCGATGGTGGCCTGTTGCACGATGCGGTTCCGCGCGGTGTCGATGACGTACACGCGGTTCTTCGCCGGATTCACCGCCAGCGCCAGCCGGCCATCCGGCGTTGCGCGGACGGCGGCCAATCCCTTTTCGGCGTGCATTTCCGCGATCACGTGCGGCTGTTCGCCGCCGATGGCGGTGATCGTGCCGTCTTCGCCGGCGACGTAGGCGGTCTGCGCCAGCGGCGACCAGGTGATCGAGACCGGCGCGCTGCCGGCCTTGAGATCGGCGATCTTGTGCAGCTTCCGGATGTCGATCACCGAGACGGTGCCGGCATCCCGATTCGTGACCAGGGCGAAGCGGTTGCCGGCGAAGGCGACGTCGTGCGCCCCCGCACCGGTGGCGATGTGGGCGGCGATCGTCTTCTCCTGCGTCGCGATGACCACGACGCCGTCGGCGACGGTGGTCCAGAGATACCCCTCGTCGGGCTGCAGCTTGATCCGGTCCGGCGCGGCGACGTCGATGACCTTCTCGACTTTCCAACCCGAGGTATCCACCAGAGCGACCTGATTCGTTTTCGGGAGCGTGAGCCAGACCTGCCGGTCCGCGGTGAGCACCCAGTCGCGGGCGGGTGACGGGAGCTTCACCAGCGCCAGAAGACGTGAGCCGCCGTAGCCGAAGCGCGGGTCGACGACGCTCAGGGTCTCGTCGTCGTTCATCGTCACGACCTCGAAGGCGTTGAGATCGAGCTCCGCGCGCTCGACCACCGACTCGCCGGCGTAGACGCGCACGCGCTCCTTGCATGTGCGCTTCTCAGCGTTCTTTGACTGCGAATCCATCCAGGCGCCGGGCTTCGCGCCGCGCAGCGGGAGGTGCGCGGCGTCGGTCACCTCGAAGCGGATGGCGACGTCGTCGCCCTCGCGGAGGTCATCGTGATCCGTGGGGCGGGCGTGGGCGACCGTCATGGTCACCGTCACACCGTTCTGCGTCGCCTTCTGGGTTACCGGGGAAGCGGCGTGCTGCGGCGGCGTAACCGCCGCAGCACTCGCCAGGAGCAGGGCAAGGATCATTCATTCCCTCCGTGCCCCTCGGACATGTCCATCGACATGTTGGCCGGAGGCGCGGGGGTCTGAGACGGCGGCTGCACCGTCGGCTGCGGAGTGGCCGGTTCGTCGGTGTTCGTGGACGTCTCGAGGCCGGTCGACTTGAAGCGGTCGACATCCTGCGTGTTCAGCGGAGTGGACTGGATCAGCCTGGCGCCCGGCGGCAGGTTCGGAATCGGGAAGGCATTCTGCGCGATCACCGGGATGTAGGCCGGCGCGTCGATCGAGCCGAGCGGTGTGCAGTTGGTTCCCGCGCAGTGGAAGGCCGTGACCTTCACCGGCGGCTTGAGCGTGGCGTTCTTCAACGTCCACGTCCCGGTCAGAGGATCGATGTCGGCGCGCTGCGAGAAGCCGCTGCCGGTGACCATGTTGTAGGTGGCCATCTTCCCGGTGTTGGGATCGACGGAGTTCACGCCGGAGATCATCGCTCCATTCGTCGGAAGATTCATCTCTCCCGGTTTCGGGAATTTGGTCACGACCACCGCTTCCTTCCCAGGCTCGGAGACGCGGAACAGACCCCACAGGCCGTTGAGGAAATCGGTGCCGATGAAGGTCCGGAAGAGATAGTCGCCGGGGGTGTGGGCCGGACCGCCGGCGCTGTCGACGAGAAGATCCCACGAAACGTTCGGACCGAAGGCGTCGCGCGAGCCGAGGGCGTTCGACGTCAGGCTCTTGCCCTGCTCCGTCGAATGCGTACCGGGGACGAACGGCTCCTCCTGCCAGTTGTGGCCGTGCAGCGTGAGCACCTGCTCATCGAGGCCGCCGGGGTGGAGCATCCGGAAGCGGACCGGCATTCCGGCCGAGGCGGTGAAGACGGGCGTTTGCGGATCGGCCAGAACGAGCGTATCGGACATGGCGCGCGTGATGCCGAGGCTCGACTCGTTGCATGCGGAGAAGTCGGCCAGCCAGTTCGGATCGGCGAAGCGATAGCCGAGCGGCTCCATGCGATAGTTGATACCGCGCGTATAGCTCGAGGCCGAGGTTCCGGATGTCGGCGTGAAGACCGCCGGGATCTGGTCACCGCCGCCGTTGATGATGATGTAGCCGAACATGCCCGAGAGATGGACCGAGCATTCGAATGGCACGACCTGCGGCTTGGTGCCCGGCTTCACCCGAATGGTCAGCAGTTGCACGGGAAGTCCTGTTGTTGAGTCGGGCGCGCCGATGCCGGCTGTACCGTAGGAGTTCGGGTTGGTCACGTTCTGCGGCATGGCCTTCAGCGGCTGCGGCGTCGAGACGAAGTCGAAGATGCCCTCCGCGGTGGCCTGATTCACCAGCAGGGCGATGCCGTGGAATCCCAGCAGGTTCTCGAAGTTGATCGTGTCGCCGTCGTGGACTTGGTAGAACGAGTTGTTCGGCTCGATGTTGTAGTTGAAGTCCCAGGCGTGGACCTGTGAGCCGCTCACGTCGTTGGCGCTAATCTGCGTCGTCATCACCGGCGGCTTGGCGCCGCTCTGGATGATGAACGTGCCGGCCATCTTGGATTGGTGAATCGTGCACTCGAACGGCAGCGACGTCACTGCCGTCTGGTTCTTCACCCGCATCGTCACCAGCACCATGCCCGCGCCGAAGCCGGCGGTTCCGTAGGACGGGCTGGCGATGCCGTTCGGGTTGTCGCTCAGCACCTGCGTGGTGGCGGTCTTGATGTCGAAGACCTGCGCCACCGTCGCCGAAGTGGCCAGGAAGGTCAGGCCGTGCTTGCCGGAGTGAACGCGGAACTGCACGAGCTGGCCCGGCGAGAGCGTGTAGTCAGAGTTGTTGGGCATGGCCGTGCCGTTCAGGATCCACTGCATGGTCGTGCTCTTGGCATTGCTCCCGTTCGGAACGGCCGCGCCGTCGATGATGACGTCCGGCTTGTCGTTGGTGACGACCAGGAAGCCGGTCATGTTGGCCTTGTGCACGGTGCACTCGAACTTCACCGGCACATCAGGCTGCGTCGTCGGTTTCGCGCGGAGCGTGGCGAATTGCGTTCCCGGGCACTGCACCGGATCGGTACCGAAGGAGGTGGCCGGGAAGCCGTTGTGCTGCTGGTTGACGTACGCTTTCGACGGCGCGTAGAAGTTCACGTACTTCTCCGCCTCCGCCTTGTCGAGGAAGGTCAGGCCGTGATTGCCGGCGGAGATGGTGTAGGTCAGGATGTCGTCCGGGTGAACGATGTACTTGGCGTCGTTCGGGCTGGCCACCTGTCCGCCGGACGGCCCGACTTCCCAGGCCAGGCCATTGGCGTTCGTTCCCCAGATCTGCAGAGTCGCGGCCGGCGACTTGCCGGGCTGGGTCTCGTTCAGCCCGAGGAGGCCGTCCTGGGCCACGGTGACGAATTCGCGGAAGAGCGGCTTGGTGGTGTTCTTCACCCGTACGATTGCCGAGGTATTCGAATTCGAGTCGGTGACCCAATCCGATCCCTTCGGCTCGATGACCAGCGCGCCGATCAGGCCGTAGGCACCCTGCAGCAGCGGATCGGACGGCGTGAGGTTCACCGATCCGAACTCCACCGGGACAGGATTGCCGCTCTCGTCGATCTTGCCGGCGTACCAGACGTACGGTGTGGTGGCCGAGCTGCCGGCCGGAACGGTCTGCGACGGATTCAGGCCGACGTTGTCGCCGTCCGACGAGGTGACGTTGGTCGACACGACCTGCGCATGCAGACCGGCGTTGCTCGAGGTCGACAGCGGGATCGTGGAGGTGACCGGGAACGTCGTCCCGTTCGTGGTCACGGTGAACGTCGCCGCGGTCGAGGTGGTGGTGATCGTCCAGGGGTTCGTCCCAGTGACTGTTACGCCACGCACCGAAGGCGGAGGATTGGCGGTCGAGGTCTGCGCCGGCAGCGTGTAGCCGAAGGGATTGGTGTTGAAGCTTGTCTGGAAGCTCTGTGTATACGAGCCGGCGTTCAAGGCCGCCTGCGCGGCGGACTGGGAGGATGCTGTCACGCTGAACGGCAGCGCATAGATCGTCGGCGCGATGGTTCCGGCCGGCATTGCGGCCGCGTTGAGCTGATTGGTGAGGTTGATGGTGATGCAGTCGCCTGCATTGGCGCGTAGGACGAGCGGCTCGATGACCGCGTCCTTCCGCACCTTGCCGCTCCCGTCGTAGTCGTACGGCGGGAGCTTGCCGTCCTGCACATAAACGATGGCGCTCGGCACGGCCAGCTTCTGGCCGCCGGCCGCCCCCGCCTGTCCGCGGCGGTTGTAGAAGAGCGCGCCGCTGGAGTCGCCGAGGAGCGTCGTCACCTGGGTGGCGGTAACGTTGAACGACCGCTGCGGGATGTCGGTGCGCGTGGTGCAGTTGAAGGCCGCGGGCGTCGACTGCGGATTGTTCGGAAGGCGCTTGAGGTTGGCCAGCGTCGTACCGTTGCCGTACGCACGCATCAGGCCCCAGTTGCCGGCCTGTAGACCGTTGAGATCCGAGGTCGAGGAGTAGAAGTAATCGGCCTGCGTGGTGGTGCCGGTCTTGGGCAGGTTGAAGAGGAACTCGTAGTGCTCGGAGATTCCCATTCCCTGCGCGCCGCGGTAACCCGACGTGCAGGAAGACGGTTTCGGACAGTCCCACTCCTCGGGCTCGAAGAGCCAGTTCACGCCATGGACCTTGAAGAAGTGCGGCGCCATGTGCGCGCCGACCAGGAGGCGGATCTGCGTCCGGTCGCCTTCGTAACCGCGGAGGAGCGGCGTGTAGGGATCAGTCGGCTGCGCGCCGGCGAACGGGCCGGGGTAGTTGCGCACCTCGCCGGTGTTCGGCGTCACGACCGGCCCCGTCGGCTGGGTGTTGATCGGCGCGTAGTTGCGGTTGATCGATGCGAAGGCGTACGAGAGATCCGAGGCATTCGTGGCCGCGCCCGGAGCCAGCCGTAACGGCAGCGGCTCACTGCGGTAGGAGAGCGACCAGGTGCCGACGCCGAACGTGCCGGTCACGATCTGCGGATACGGCGCCGGGCCGGTGGCGCTCTGCTTCGGCGCGGCGTTGATGGCGGCGGATGGATCGGCCCAGCCGGTGTAGCTGGCGGTGTTGCCCGGGATGTACGGCGTCGGGCTGGTGATGCTGTTCGCGGTGTAGCCGAGCTGGCGGTCCTGGAACTCGAGGGCGAACTCGCGGTAGCTGTCGGCCTGATTCTTTGTGATGACGTTGGCCTCCCAGCCGGTCGGTCCGCCGTCCATCGAGGAGCGTCCGCTGTTGCTGCCGTACTGCGAGCCGTCGACCGGATTGATCCACGACGAGTTGTCGGGCTCGACCAGGAGACCCGCATAGAGCCCGGTCTGCTGATGCGTCGACGGACCGAAGTGATCGTGCGTGAAGACCGTGCGCAGCGTCCGGTCCTGCTTCTCGTTGTTGAGCTGCGGATCGGCGTACCAGCGCTGGATGGTCGCCTGCGCGCCTACCCAATCGTTATGCGGGCCGTTGCCGAAGAACGGGATCGTCTTGGCGGTCAGCTTCTGCTGCGGGCCGCCGACTTTCATCGAGGTGCCGTCATTCGTGATGGTCGTATAGATGCCACCGGTCTTGTTGATCGCTCCGATCAGATCGCGCACTTCCTCGGCGCCGAGCGTGCCGTCTTCGTAGTTGAAGCCGTTCGCTGCGCCGTCGGATGAGGTGACGTCGAACTTCACCAGGTGGATGTGCTGGCCGATGATGTCGGTGGGCGTGCGGACCTGGAAGTCGTCGAGCTCGTAGTATGCCGGCACGAGGTTGGCCAGCCAGTACTCGATGACCTGATGACTGTTGGCGCGGAAGAAGAACGGCTCGGGCGGCTTCTTCCCTTCGACGATCGGCTTCACGTCGTCCCACAGCGAGATCATGCGGGTCTGCGGGTAGTGCCACCCCACCTTGTTGAAGACCGAGTCGATCTGCACGTCGGCGGCCTTGTAACGGATCAGGCAGGGCTGATTGCCCGACGCGGGATCGAGGACCTTGCCGGGCACGGTGTCCTTGCAGACCGAGTTGCCGTCCTCGTCGACGGCCGGGTTCGCGTAGGGCGCGCCGGGAGCGGCCGGCTGGCCGTTGAGGAGGAAGTTCGCCGCCTTCCCTTCCGGCGTATGCGACGGATGATTGCGCACCGAGTGCGTGGCCATGGCCACCTTCTCGGTGGCGGTCCCCTCTTCGTCGAGCGTCACGGCGGTGAGCTTGTTATTGATCTTGGTGAAGTCCCAGCGGGTGTGCTGTTCGTACGGATTGGCGTCGAAGAGCGTGATGGCGCGCGGAAGGCCGCCGTCGAGGTATTTCGACTGGCCGGGCTTTGCAGCCTCGTCAGGCGCGAAGTCCAAGGGCGGATGCGGCGCGCGCTGGCCGGCGATTCCGGGGACGAAGAACGGGTAGCCGGGGTTCATGGCCTTGTCCTGCGGATTCACCTCGGTCGTGTAGCCGACGATGATCGGTGTCTTGCCGCGCGGCGGATCGATCTTCACCGGCAGGATGCGCACGCGCGCCGGCATCGGCGCCATGGCGATCTGCGGCAGCGGAACGATGGCCGGTGTCGGCGAGCCGCCGGCGATCTCTCCGTCGGGAAGTGCGCGGTTCCATTCGCCGGCCGGGCGACCGTCCCGATCGAGCGTCGTGCCCGGCTCGAACACGTCGTGGGTGCGCCACAGGCTCCACATCCCCTGCGCGAAGTGGGGATAGAAGTGGCAGTGGAAGATGGAGTCGCCGACGGTGAGGTTCAGGTTGCCGCTGCCGTTGTGGACGTGCTCGAGCGTGTACGACGCGCCCGGACTGATCATCTGGCTGTCGCGGTAGTGGCTGTCGCCGCTCTTCGGCGTGTGCAGCCACTGCTGCGCGTGCAGATGGTGAACGTGGGTGATGTTCGTCCCCGCGTGCAGGATCTGGATCTTGACGTGATCCTTCAGATAGCTGTGATAGACGTTGGAAGGATCGTCGGGATAGAAGACCTTGGTCGCCTTCGGCCCCAACTGCATCGTGCAGGTGCCGTTCGGAGCAGTGACCGAGGTGCCGGGATCGGAGGTCGGGATCGTGGTGCAGATCTGCGAGTTGGCCGGGAAGTCGACCACCTGCGCCGGATCGCCGTCAGTCCAGGAGCTGAGGAAGAACTCCTCGAACTTGCAGGTGGCGCAGTTCCACATCGGACCGACGCCGAAGCGGTTGGCGAGGATCTCCGCGCCGATGCCGCCCATACCGTAGTTGATGGCGAAGAAGTCGCGGCCCGCCTGCAGGGTGGTGGCGATCGACCCGGAGTTGAACTGCGGGAAGGCCTGCGTGGTCACGAAGTCGTCGTGATAGTGGATGGCGAATTCGCGGAACGGCTCGTCGTTGTCGGGGTAGATGTACTTGCTGCCCGGAGGCGTGTGCGGGAACTTGCCGGCGTTCGGGCCGGTGATGACGGCGGTCAGATCGCTGTAGACGATCTCTTCGCGTCCGCCCACCCCGGCCATGGTCATGCGCAGGATCGGCGTGCCGTCGGCGCGCTTGGCCTGGTAGTCGAGGAAAGGCTGGCCGGTCGTCATGTGGAGATAGCCGCTGCTCGTCGGCGGCTCGACCGGTTTGTCGTTGGCGTCGGTGACGATCACGTCGGTCGCGTGCGCGGTGTCGTGGTAGACGGCGAACGTGGAGCCGTAGAGGGTGACCGTCTGTGTGGTCTTTTGCAGTTGCGCCGGGTTGGCGCGCCGTGTCGCTGCCAGCAACTCGTCATGCGTGACCTGGCTGCGATACCACTCGGCGCTCTTCGGCTGCACGGTGACCGCCCCGAAGAGTCCCTGCGACAACTGTCCGCCGAATGCGCCGCTCGTGCCGCTGTTCGCCGAGGTCGAATACAACAGGTACGAGCCCTCGGCGGGAGCATGGAGGACGTACGTGATCTTCGCGCCCGGCGCCACCAGACCGCTGAGGCGCTGCGCGTCGCTCGTCGGGAAGACGCCGTTCGCGCCGCTGAACGAGCCGTCCGCGCTGATTCCTTCGATGATGCCCTTCTCGTCGCGCGCTTCGATGAGATTCAGCCCCATCACATGCACGCCCGCCCACCGCGTGGCCGGTTGGGACGTACCCGACCCGTAGTAATTCTGCGGCGGGTTGTCCTGCGGCGAATACGCCTTCACCATCAGGTTGTCGTTCGCCACGTACGGCGTCGAGACGCTGCTGTTCGGCGGCGTGGTCTGTTTCGGCGGGTTGTACAGCGGCTCGTAGATCATCGGCTGCGGCGCCAGGAGGTTCTGGAACGACACCTCCAGGCAGTCGCCGACGTCGACCCTCAGGACGATCGGCCGCGGCCGTTTGTCGGGCCGCACCATCACCAGGCCGGGCTTCAACGGCTGGCCCGGATCGGGTGAGCCGGTCTCGTTCGAGACCACATCGCGCCGAAGCGCGAAGACCATCCCCCCCGCCTGGAACGCGCCCATGCGGTTGTTGTAGAAAGCCTGGTCGAGTGCCACGACGTCGGCATACGTCGTGTGCGCGCACGGGCGTTCGGCGGCCATCAACGGCAGACCGACAGCCAGTGCCAGGACGAAAAGCGAACGATGAGGATGCATCGCGTTCTCCTTCGGTCGAAAGCAGCGGTATTTTTCCCTGGACGGAGTCCCTGTTCATTGGAATGACGCTCGGAAAGGCGTCTTTGTGAACATTTCCGCCCGGTACTCTCGAACGTAGTCCCCGGCCATCCGGAGGTAGTGGTAGTCCCGCAGCGCTTTCTCCCGGCAGGCGGCGGGGTCGATCTCCCCCGCCCGCCCGATGGCGACGGCAAGCTCCTCCTCCCCTCCGCAGATGAATCCGACGTCGCCCGTGACCAACTCCGGACAGGCGCCGTTCCCGCTGGCGATCACCGGCGTCCCGGAAACCAGCGCCTCGAGGATGACCAGCGGACAGGCGTCGTTGAGCCTCGTCGGCAGGAGTAGCGCCCGCGCCCCGGCCAGCAATTCCGCCTTCTCGTCGCCCTGAACATCGCCGAGGTACGTCGCCCCGAATTCGCCGCACAGCCGTTCCGCCGCCGCGATCGACTCCTCGGTGGTCCCCGTTCCCGCCACGATGATCTTGATGCCCGCCAACGCTGCTGCAGCGAGAGCGAGATCGAGGCCCTTATTCATCGCCGCATCCATCGACGAGAGGAAGAGGACGTAATCCCCCTTCGTCTCCGAGTAGACGTACTCCGAGGGGTCGATCCCGTTCAGCACGAATCGCTGCCGCCCGCAGCTCTCCGCCAGCGTGCGCGAGACAAAGATCCACCGGTCGTCCGGTTCCACCCCTCGGGGGCGAGGATCGACATGACACGACTCCACCCACGGCTTCCCGCGCCTACGCCATTCGGCAACGACATCCGGACTGCGCATGGCGTAGGTGTGCAGGATGTCGCCGTCGGCGAGGTCGCGCGTAACCGTCACGCCCTTTGGAGGCTCGCCGGTCACGTCGCCCGAAAGGCAGTAGAGGACTTCGTGACCAAGCTCCCCCAGCCCCTTCGCCAGCCAGTCATGGACGCGCTGTCCCGCCGCCGAGGGAAACCGCTTGGGACGCCGTCCACCGCTGATGCGCGGGAGGGGGTAGGGGTAATCGCCGGTCATCACGACGCGCATGGCGAAGATGGTCTCACGCGAAGACGCGAAGCCGCGAAGCCGCGAAGTTACAAGCCTTTCTTCGCGCCTTCGCGTCTTCGCGTGATCAGCTTTCGTGCGGATCAACCAGCGGCCACTCGCTCCACTCAAAGCCTGCTCGAACGTAACGCACGACAAACCCAAGCCGCGGCACTTCGGAACGGTTCGGAGCGGAGCTGTGAACAACGTCGATGTGATGCAACGACATCTCCCCTGCCCGCAGCACGAGATCGACCGCATGACTGGCGTCGACGTCGCCGACGATCCGCTGGCCGTGGCTGAGGAGATTCTCGCCGTCGGCCGCGTTGACGTGCGGAAGTCGCCGGCGGTGCGATCCTGGAATGGCTCTCATGCACCCGTTCGATGCGCTGCTGTCGGTGAGCGCGATCCAGGCCGAGAAAAGCGCGTCCGCGCCGATGGTGCGATAGGCGCTGTCCTGATGCCACGAGACGTACGAGCCGCTCCACGGTTCCTTGCGCAGCACGAGCGTTCCCCAGATGCGCACCGGGCCGTCCGCGAGCTCCTCGACCGCCTCGACGATGGCCGGATGCGACGCCAGCGCGCGCCCCCACTCCGTCTCGAGGTGCAGCCGGTGCGTCGTCGATGCCCCGTCCAGTGCTTTCTCCGCCTCGGCGCGATAGCGCACAACTTCGCCATCCGTGAGCACGCTCAGCGGAAAGACGAACCCGTCGGCGTCGAACTGCGCCCGCAAACCTGCCGCCGTGCTGAGGAGCAAGACTGTCACCTCTTTAGTGAAGACGGGAGACAGAGGCGGCCTGTGAACGAAACCCCTGGGAGCGCGGGCGTCTCGCCAGGCGTCTCGCCCCCGTACGCGACTCACGCGGAAGTAACGTAAATCGCGCAGCCCCCGCCCACCCCGACCCTGTTACCAGGCCAGAGTTTGGGATCTCGCTCGATCGGGGGCGAGACGCCCCCGGGCCAGCCGGCGAGACGCCAGCGCTCCGGGGCTTCGCTGCACTTGCACCGGCATTCACGCCGAGGTAGCCTGATCGCCCCATACGTCGGCCGCGCTCTCTCCAGCGCGCATGCGCCACGACAACTTCATTTACACAGATAAGCGATTCGTCCGCCGATCGCGAGGGCGTTTGCCTCACTGGGAACTCGACGAGGCGACCTACTCGCTCACCTTCCGCCTTCGCGATTCGTTGCCGCGCAATATTGCCGCCGCGCTCATTCGAGAGCGTGAGCAGTCGATGCGGTTGACGATGAATCCATCCGAGCGTGCCGAAGTCGATCGGCTCTTCAGCCTCAAACTCGATTCCTATCTGGACCAGGGATACGGCAGTTGCATTCTTCGTGTCGACAGAAACGCACAGCTCGTGTCAGACGCTCTCCGCTACTTCGATCGCGTCCGATACGAGTTGCACGCATGGTGCGTGATGCCGAATCACGTTCACGCGATGTTGTACCTGCAACACGGCGCGGATCTCGAGTATGTACTGCATGCGTGGAAGTCGTTCACGGCGCACCAGATCGGCCAGGGCGTCATCTGGCAGCGCGAGTATTTCGATCGCATCGTTCGGGATGCCGAGGACTACTGGTCTACGCGTAGTTATGTTTTCAACAATCCATTCAAAGCCGGATTGCGAAATTGGAAGTGGGTGGGCGCGCGCGAATAGCGCAAAGCGCGCAGCGCCCGGAGCGCTGGCGTCTCGCCGGCTGGCCCGGGGGCGTCTCGCCCCAGGTGCTGGCCTACGCTGATGTGACGTAAGTCGCCCCCCGGTTACCAAGTGAAAGTTTGGCGTCTCGCTCGACGGACACTCTTGTCTGTGTCCGGTCCACCGCTGAGGGCTTGCGTTCTGAGTCATGGCGAGAGCCGGCACAGACAAGAGTGTCTGTGCCACATTGGTCTCCCGATTGGGCTCATCCAAGAACTCGCTCAGACAGAACCGGCACCCGCAACAGCCGGCATCGCCGGTTCCAGCAGCGCATCCCACCGCGCGGATGCCTCGGCCAGTGAAAAGCGCGACGTGACCTCGGGAGTCCGCGCGCCGAGGCGGACGCGTTCCGCGTCATCGCGCATCAGCCTGTCCAACGCCTCCGCCAATGCGGCGGCACGGTGCGGTTCGACCAGCACTCCATCGATACCAGGCCGGACAATCTCCCGCACACCCGCCGAACAGTCCGATGCCACGACCGGAAGGCCGCAGGCCATCGCCTCGAGCAGCGCCACCGGAAACGATTCGCTCCGCGAAGGAAGCGCGAAGATCGCCGCACCGGCAAGCTCACCGTACGGATCAGACGTCGCGCCGGCCAGCTCGATCGCGGCATTGCTACGCGACACCATCTCCCGCAACGCCGCGTGCGCGCGTCCGTCGCCGCAGATCCGGAGACGCCATGACGGATGCGCCGGCGCCAGGCGCGAGAAGGCATCGATCAGGATGTCGAATCCCTTCACCGGCTCCAGCCGGCCGAGGCCGATGATCGTCCGCGAGCGCGCGGGGCCGGCAAGGGCCGGCGACGGCATCGCGGGATTGAAAATGACCTCGCCCTGTGCCGCTCCCTGATCGATGAGAAAGTCGAGATCGGCCTGCGTGAGCGCGACCACCGTCGCCGCGCCGAGGCGGTAGACGTCCCGGCCGCCGGCAATGAACTCTTTGGGAATCGCCGTCCGAGGATTGGCGTGTTCGGTCGCGAACATCGTCACGCCGCTTCCCCACAACGCAGCCGCGGTGCGCGTGCTGGTCAGGTGCGAGAAACCGATCACCGCGTCGGGCCGCGTCGACAGCACCGCCTCGCGGATTCGAAGCAGGAGCGGGAGCTCGTTGCGGATGTCTTCCGCCCCCGCCGGCGTGCAGCACGCCATCAGACTCTCGAACACCTCGGGGATCCGTCTCGGCCGCCACCACAACTGTTTGGCTTCGACCACCGTCACGCGTGCATCGAGCGCGAACCGCGGCCTGCAGCCCGCGAAATCGAGCGTCACGATCGTGACCTCGCGCCCCATCGCCGTCCAGTGGTTCGCCCAATGGACCGCCATCCGCTCGGCGCCGCCGATCTTCAGCGTGGGTATGACGATCGTGATCCGCATGAGGTCAAAAGGGAGACGGCCCGAAAGCCTGCACTGTGAAGCCGAGGGTAGGATAATGTCGTCTTCGTGGCTCTCCTATCTCGAATGCCAAAAACGATAGGTTTCGCGCTTCTCCTGGCCGCCCTCCCCGCGCTGGCCCAGCACGAGCATCACGCCATCGCCGCGACGACGCCCGCCGTCACCGCCGTAAAGCTCGACATCGCCGATACGCCCGTCATCGATCAGACCGGGACCGCGCGGCACTTTTACTCCGACCTGGTCAAGGACCGCGTGGTAGTCATGAACTTCATCTTTACGACTTGCACGACCATCTGCCCGACGATGGGAGCGACCTTCTCGCGCGTGCAACGGCTCCTCGGCGACCGCAATGTGTCGCTGATCTCCGTCAGCGTCGATCCCGCTACCGATACGCCGCAGCGCCTCGATGCCTGGAGCAAGAAACTCGACGCCCGCCCCGGCTGGACGCTGGTGACAGGCGACAAGCCGGAGATCGACCGCCTCCTCAAGTCCCTCGGCGTCTTCACTCCGAGCCGCGAGACCCACACGCCGACGTTTCTGATCGGCGACGCCCGAACCGGCCGGTGGCAGCGCGCCAGCGGCTTCACGTCACCGGCCACGATCATTTCTCTCATCGACCAGGTTTCCGGGAGCTCAAAATGAAACGCGCCATCCTTCTTCTGCTGTTTGCCGTCGTGGCCCTTCCCGCCTTCGCCGTCGGACCAGCAGCCCAGTATTTCAAAGACATCGTCCTGACCGATCAGAACGGCAACCGCGTCCGGCTCTACGAAGACGTGATGAAAGACCGGACGATCGTCATGAACTCGTTCTTCGCCACCTGCAAGGGCGCCTGCCCGATCATGACGGCGACATACACCGCGCTTCAGGCCCGCTTCGCCGATCACCTCGGCAAGGATCTGATGTTCGTCTCCATCACCGTCGATCCCGCCAACGACACGCCCCCGAAGCTCGCCGAATACGCGCGCAAGGCGAAGGCGAAGCCGGGCTGGCTCCTGCTGACGGGAAGCAAGGACGAGGTCACACGCGCGCTCAAGAAGATCGGCCAGTACAGCGAAACCCCAGAGGAGCACATGAACATCATGATCGTCGGCAACGACCGGACAGGACTCTGGAAGAAAGCGTTCGCCCTTGCCAAGCAGGACGACATCGCCGGGATCATCACCAGCGTTCTGAACGATCGCGGCGATGCCGCCGGAGCGGCTCCCGGCCAGCAATGAGGCGTTCCTCGGTCGCGGCGGCGATGTTCCTCGCCGCCGCATCGCTCGCAGCGGCGCCGAAGCTTCCTGATCGACTAACTGCTCAGGAGGCGCGCGGCAAGCAGATCTATCTCCACGGCGAGTCCCCAGGCGGCAAGCCGATCACCGCGCTTATGGGTGACGGCGGTGTCGAAGTCCCAGCCACCATCGTCCCCTGTGCGAGCTGCCACGGATCCGATGCAAGAGGCCGGGATGAAGCGGGGGTCAGGCCTTCGAATCTCCGCTGGGATGTGCTGACCCGCCCCTACAAGGCACCGGGCGAGCGCAATCACCCCCCCTACACCCCCGCCGCCATCAAGCGCGCCGTGACGATGGGCCTCGACCCTGCCGGCCACAAGCTGCAGACGGCCATGCCCCGCTACCGGATGTCGCTCACCCAGATCGACGATCTGATCGCTTACCTGCAGAAGCTCCCGCAGGACAGCGACCCCGGCCTGACCGATGACGCCGTTCGCATAGGCGTGGTCATCCCCGAGGGAGAGCACGCTGCGGATGCGAAGAAACTGGTGGAGGCATACATCCGGTTGCTCAACCGCGCCGGAGGCATCTTCGGAAGGACGATCGAGGTGCGGTTCGCTGCCTCTCCTCTACAAACCTTCATCGACACGGAACACCCCTTCGCCATCGCCGCCTCGTCGTTGATCGGCAATGAGGAGGAGTACGAATCGGTGATCGATCGCAATCAAGTCCCGTCGATGGCCACGATCGCTACATTGGAACCGAAAGGCCATTACTCGTTCCACGTGCTGGCGGGCATACGCGAGCAGGCCGTTGCGCTGGCGCAGTACGCGGCGAGACGCGGCGCTCAACATCCGTCGATCGTTTTCGAGGACAAGCCACCATGGCGCGACATCGCCGCCGAGGTGAAGATCCAACCATCGGCATCCCCCGACGCGCTCATCGTCCTCGGACCGGAATCACTGCAGCGCGCAACTCTGCGCACTGCCGCGATGTCCGATCATCCCCCGCTCGTCCTGATCCCCGGCTCCATCGCCATCTCTCTCGACGACCTGCCTGCAACTCTCGACCACCGCGCCGCCATCGCCGTCCCCCTCCTTCCCTCCGACGCCTCCCCCGCCGCCATCGCCGAGCTCCACGCCCTCGGCGACGACTCCCTCTCACCATCCATTACAGGACCATTCATCTCCCTCCAACTCCTCGTCGAAGCCATGCGCCGCGCCGGCCGCGACCTCGGACGGGAGAAGCTGATCGATACGCTGGAGGGTTTCTACAACGTGGAGAGTGGCCTGACGCCGAAGATCACGTTCGGGCCGAATCGGCATACGGGGACGGGTGGGGGGCATGTGTTGGTGTGGAGCGGGAAGAAAAAGACGCTGGTGGAGGATGACGATGGTCGATGACTCGTACCACCTTGTCATTCCGAGCGGGGCCGCCCCGGATGGGCCTAGCGCGGTGAGGATCCCCGGCTATTTGCTCTCTCGATCGGCTGCCGACTCCTCGCTGAGATGGCGCCCCATCGTTACCCATGAAGGGCGTTCGATAGCAAGCGGCGGAACGTACACCGGCGCTTCCCAAGCATCAGGATCGTTCAATCGTTCGAGAGTCTGGGCCTCGATTTCGTCGTCCGAGTATTTTCGTTTTCGTGATCTCATAATTCGCCGGCTCAATTGAACCCATGCCCGCATGAGGAGCCCGTTAGTTCTGAAGATTAGCAACGGAAACTAGAGCCGTTGCCAGCTCGTCTCGAAAACGTCGCCACGACGGTACGTTTTCCAGGGCACCACCGGGAAGAAGTTGCTGAAGGAGTTGTCGTCTCTTTATCGAAAAGTGACTGCGAAACCTCTCTGCTCTCCTTCCGCTTAACTCCGAGGCCGTCACCAGCGCACGCTTAAGGGATTGCTTGGCGTCATTGAGTTCTTCCACTCGACCGGCACTCGGCAGCCCCAGCGCAACTTTACCGGCCGGTCTTCCGGCCACCATTCTGATCGCGTCTTGGTCCACCAGCAACCAAGCTTCCGTCTCCTGGACCGGAACAGCTGCAACCCAATCGCACCGTAGGTTTACTTCCTCAACCGCTTTCCGAATTTCGCGTCGTCGTGGCTCCGGGTCGCGGTTGTCTGAATCGCGATGGATGATAATGAGATTAACGCTCGGCTCGTACTCTACGACAGTCCGGAGCTTCTCCGTTACTGAATGTCCTTTATGTCCCGGGATCATCGCGAAATCTGGGGCCACACCGATGACCTCATTCGCGCCACATTCGATGCAGAGCCGTTCGATGTGGGGTACCAGCCCTTCGTCAGAAGATCCCTCGCCAACCAGAATAAAATGAACTCGCATCGCAGGCAGCGCTAAACCGCAGACATTGTCGGAAGCGAGATCTGAGCACCCGGAGGCGAAGCCAGGTAAGAAAGTATCGTGGTGAGCCCGACACTATCGCCTGAACTCGCGTCACGCCATGTTTGTGCGAGTGGCTTGCATCTAAGTGTACGTAACGCCTCTCCGTGCGGCCCACGGACCATTGCGTCGATCGCAAAGAGCAAATCGTTACGCTGCTGCAGTTGCACAAACGCCGGGGAATGACTAGCCACAATTACCTGGCGAAACGGATTCCCGGGGCCAGGCTCGGTATATGGGTCAACTGCCAAGTCCTGCAGCAGCCGAACCATTTCTTCCATTTTGGCCGGGTGAATGCCGTTCTCTGGTTCCTCAATGCAGAGAAGCCCCTCCGTCTTAGGATCAGCGGCAAGGATCGCGAGAGTGAGGAAGCGGAGTGTGCCGTCCGAAAGGGACGCCGCCGGCAAATTCACACCACTCTGCTCCTGCGCTTCCAGCGTAAGAGTCTGCCGAACATCGTCAACCTGGACCTCGATTCGTTTTACCGGAACGAACTCCCCAAGCCGGCTCGCAATCGATGCGTAGACGGTGTCTGCATCGTCGCCACGGCTTGTGGCATCGAGCGCGAGCCGGTAGACCGTAGCCGGAAGGTGCGCCCCCGCGGAGGAAACAAATGAGTCGGAATGAAAGCGGTCAGGCATCCTCATGGCCGAGGGTTCCAACGCCAGAAAACGCCACTTCTGCATTTCCCGTCGTGCCGCGAGAATTGTTGGATAAGCCGATGTATTCGAGGTTCCGACGATGGTACGCGGGGCTGTACCGGCGGGCGCCAACTGTCCTGGTCCGCGTGAACCTCCATCCGCATGAACCATAATTTCCGTCTGACCATCGGAGCCGCTCTGCACTGAGATGAAACCCGATTTCACTCGGCGTTTGTTTTGAACAGCCTTGCGTCGGAATTGTGCAGCAGAGTGCGGGAACTGGAGCTTAGTTGCAGCGGCGCCCTCACGAATATAGTTTAGAGTCTCCGATAGCAGTACCAGTCGTCCAAGCGAGCCGCGTATCGATGGCGGCTCATAGCCGATCTCGATCTCGTAGCGCAGATACGTCGATGAAGCACTGGCTGGGCGTCCGAAATCGTCGCGAACATTAGGGTCGACGATCATTTCGGCAGCCAACCGAAAGGAACCGATCCGCTCCTTCTCCTCCTGTCGAAAGACATCCCCGATGTCGCTACTATCCACACCCGTACCACGCACCTGCAGCGCCGCTTCGACCAGAGTGTGATCGGTCAGAAGCGACAAGAACCGAATCGCATCGAAGAGGTTCGACTTGCCAACACCGTTTGGTCCCGCCAAACAGGTAAAAGGGCCGAAATCGATCGAGAAGTCGATCAAGTTTTTGAATCCGTCCACCTCAAGACGCGTCAACATTCCTCTAGCCCCGATGATCGTTCACGTGCCCATTCTAACGCGTCACTCGGCAAGGGGACCAGGATGTGAAGATCAGCGGTCTCGTCGGCGACAAAAAAACTGGCGATGCCGCCCGGACGATGAGACGTCCAGCCAGGCATTCGCCGTGGCTCCGTTCGTGCAGTTTGATCAGGAATCAATCACCCATGCACAGAGCCACAGCCCTTCCTCTCCTCCTTCTCGCACTCGCCGCCACCGCCCAGGCGCGCGTCAAGCCGGTGGTGCCGGTTTACACCGCAGCCGCGGCGAATGACGCGACGAAGAAACCGGCGCTGACGGCGAAAAGCCGCCCCGGATCGTCCGTGCTACGCGCGCAGATCCTTCTCGATCGGGCGCATTGCTCGCCGGGGGAGATCGATGGACGCTACGGCGGCAATACCCGGCTCGCGGTCGCCGAGTTCAATCTGTCCCGGAAAATCAAGGGGGGATCGAACGTCACCGCCGCAACCTGGGCGGCGCTCGACAACGATACGGCGCCCGTGCTGGTGAACTACACGATCACGGCCGCGGACGTTGCCGGTCCGTTCGTACCAATCCCGACGGAGATGGAGGACAAGGGCAAGCTTCCGGCCCTCGGGTACCAATCAATCGGCGAAGAGTTGGGAGAGAGATTTCACATCAGCCCGGGACTGCTGCAGACGCTCAATCCGGGTATCGCGTTCGACAAGGTGGGAACCGTCATTCAGGTTCCCAACGTCACGCGGCCTCCGCTTCCGAAGACGGCCGGGATGAGCATCCGCGTCAGCAAACGGCGCGCGACCGTCGAGGCGATCGACGCGAAGGGCGCCGTTCTGGCCAGCTATCCGGCCACGATGGGCAGCGTCCATGATCCTCTTCCGATCGGGAAGTGGAAGATCAACGGGGTGGAGTGGAATCCGACCTTCCACTACAACCCTGACCTGTTCTGGGACGCCGAGCCCGGCGACAAGAAGACCAAGCTCCCCGCCGGCCCGAACAACCCGGTCGGCGTGGTCTGGATCGATCTGTCGAAGCCGCACTACGGTATTCATGGCACACCCGAGCCGTCGACCATCGGCAAGACCACTTCGCACGGTTGCATCCGTCTGACGAACTGGGACGCCAGCGAGCTGGCCGGAATGGTGACGCCGGGCATGCCGGCGGTGCTGGAAAAATGAGACCGGTGAAGAGAATGTCGTTCGCTCTCGCCGCACTCTGTGTGGTGGGACTGGCGTGGGTGGCTGCGGGGACGACATCGGACCGGAACGCCCCGCAGTCGCTGCCGCACCCTTCAACGAAGACGTACACCATCCCCGCGCCGATTCTGACCACTCCGTCCGGAGATGCACCCCGTCCCCTCTCCATGCCGGTTGCGGGCATCGATCCGAGCACGATCCACGACACGTTCGATGAGATGCGCGGCGGAGATACCCGCCGTCACGACGCGCTCGACATCCTGGCCCCCCGCGGAACGAACGTCGTGGCGACGGACGACGGGACGGTGAAGAAGCTGTTCACCAGCGTGCCGGGCGGACTGACGGTTTACGAGTTCGATCCGGATCAGCGCTACTGCTACTACTACGCCCATCTCGACGCCTACGCCGCGGGCCTGCACGAGGGACAGATCCTCCACCGCGGCGATCTGATCGGCTACGTCGGCACGACCGGCAACGCTCCGAAAGACACGCCGCATCTGCACTTCGCCGTGATCCGTCTCGATCCCGACAGACGCTGGTGGACGGGCACGGCGATTGACCCCTATCCGCTGCTGTACAAAAGGCGGTAGCTCGCAGGGAGGGTGAGCTTGTTGACAATTTTCCGAGCTGGTTGGCAATCTTTTCCAGCTAGCCGGCGAGTTTCTCGCGGTAGCCCATATCTTTCTCGAGGTTGCCCATAACTTTCTCGAGGTAGCCCATATCTTTCTCGAGGTTGCCCATATCTTTCTCGAGGTTGCCCATAACTTTCTCGAGGTAGCCCATAATTTTCTCGAGGTTGCCCATAATTTTCTCGCGGTAGCCCATATCTTTCTCGAGGTTGCCCATAACTTTCTCGAGGTAGCCCATATCTTTCTCGAGGTTGCCCATAACTTTCTCGAGGTGGCCCACAATTTTCTCTTTTCTCCGCGCCTCCGCGCCTCCGCGTGAAACCGTCCTCCTGAAAACTCAGTGCACCCCATGCATCCGCAGCAGCATCTGCCACAGCGCGTGACCTCCCCCGAAGAAAAGCACCGCGCCGATGACCACACCGACCAGGATCACGATCCATGACGATCTCTTACTCATATGCAATTGCCTCCCTGACAGCGAGTCGAGCGGAACGCCGGGCTGGGTAGAAGCTGCTCAGCGCGGCGAGGATGAGGACGAGCAGCAGCCAGACGGCGGCTGCCGCCGGTGACATGTAGAAATCGAGCGCGCTGCGAATGAACATCTGCCCCGTCGCGGCATCGAGAGGGAAGGTGATCGGGATCGAGGCGAGGAGGGCGGCGCACCAGCTCAGGACGGCCATCACCATCCCTTCGAAGACGACGTCGCGGGCGATGGTGCGTGGGGTGGCACCGATGGCGCTGAGGATGCCGATCTCGCGCGTCCGTTCGAAGACGTTGAGAGTCAGCGTCGACGTCAATCCCAGGCCGCCGACGAGCACCACCAGCAGCGCGGCGAAGATCAGCGCGCTCTTGATGATCACGAGATGGTCGGAGAACGACTGGCGCGAATCGCTGAGGGCCTGGATTCCGGCCACGCTGATGCCGGCGCTCTCGAGCACCTGCTCGATCGCTTTCGACGCCGCCACCTGGCCGGCCACGTCGAGCTGCCGCGTGACGATGCGCACGCTGTGCGCGAGGCCCGGCGGCTTGCCGGTGACCCGGAGGATCGTTCGCGGCGGCATGTAAACCGTCGCATGCGGCGCAAGCTCTTTGACGATTCCGACGATGCGCAACCTGGCGACGTGGGCATTGACATGGATCGGAATGTCGCCGCCGAGGCGGAGCGTCGGATCGAGCGATAGGACGGATTGATTGATGACGGCCACCGCATCGTCGCCGGGACGCAACCATCGCCCGGCGATCAGCGGCAGAGCGAGCAGCTTCGAATCGACATCCGGCCCGATTAGACTAACGTTCAGACTCACGTTCGCCTCCCCCAGCATCGCCCCCGCCTCGGTCCAGCACTCGGCGTGCGCGACGTCCGGCACCGAGGCCAGAGCCTGCATGACCTGCGCGGCCGGATAAGGACGCGAGAAGACCGCCTGGACGTCGAAGCGCCGCGCCCGGCCGTCGGCGTCGAGCGTCCGCGTCCAGGCCGCGGAGACATTCATCGCCGCGATGAACGCCGCGCCGCCCGCCGCCAGCGTGGCCACGGTCAAGAGCAGCCGTCCGCGGCGATGAAACGTCGTCCGCAGCGACAGCATCAGCGGCCGCGGCAGCCACTGAATCCGCGCCAGCCATCGATCGAACCGGCGTGTGCCGAACGGCTTTCCGCCGACGTCGTTGCTGAACGCTTCGTGGATGCTGATCCGCGATGCATGACTCACCGGCCCGAGCGCAACCAGCAGCGGTATGGCGATCCCCGCCACAACCTCGGCCACGACAATCCACAGCGCCGGCATGGCGTCAGTGATCGTCGCGTTCAGCATGCTCGCGGCGAAGCGGGCGTAGGCCTGTCCCGCGGCGATGCCGAGGGGAACGCCGATAGCGATGGCGGCCGCGGCGAGGATCGCAACCTGGCCGAGGTAGAGCGACGCGATTTTCATCGTCGATGCGCCGAGCGTTTTCATCACGGCGACCTGGCGGAGCTGTTCCGTCAGCAGAGCATGGATCATGGTCGCCACCAGGACGGCGCTCAGCGCGAACGTCAGCGCACCGAACGCGCCGAGGAGGTAGAGGAAAGTGTCCATCTGCGCGGCGTGCGGGTGGCGGCCGGGCGTGGGGACGTCGATGCGCGTGACGTTGCCGATCGATCGCGCCACGCGGTTGGCGACGTCGCGGATGTGTCTTTCGTCGAGAGTGTCGCCGGTGACCATGAGACGGATTTGATCCGCAGATGACGCAGATAAAGGCAGATGGTTCGCGGAGACGAACCCTGCCACCGCATGCTCCATCCATCCCGGCGCAAGCCCGGCGGCGTGGACCGTTCCGGCGATGCGCAGCGGACGCTCGACGTGATCGCTGGTACGCACGATCACGCGGTCGCCGATGGCGGCGCGGGCAACGGAAAGCGATGATCGTTCGATCAACACCTCGCCGTCGCCGGGCGGCCAGGCGCCGGCGTCGGGTGTGAAACGATCGAGGCGGATATCGCGAAAGTCGCGGACGACGTAGAGGATCAACGGAACCCACTGGTCTTTCCCTATAAACAGGCGTCCGCCGATCACCGGCCGCGCCTCGGCGTCGCGGACGCCAGGCATGTGCCGCACCGCGTCGACCAGCGCATCGCTCACGCCCTGTCCGTCGAGAACGAGAATCGCCGAGGCCGGCCGCGTGTCGCTGTACGTCGTCTTCAGCTCGCGTTTCAGGATCGAGTACGACGTCAGGATCATGGTCACGCCGAACGCGCCGGCGGCCATGGCCATGACCGCAAGCGCCGTGCGGAGCGGCGTATCGCCGATGTCGCGAAACACTTTTCGCCAGCGCGGTGCGATCACGCCACACACCCGTCGACGATCGTGACCGTCCGGCTGACCGATGCCGCCGCCTCGCGGTCATGCGTGACCACCAGCAGCGTCTTTCCTTCCCCCGACAACTCGCCGAACAGTTGGAAGATGGCGATGCTAGTCTCTGAATCGAGATTGCCGGTCGGCTCGTCAGCGAGGATGACCGGCGGATCGTTCGCCAGCGCCCGGGCGATAGCGACGCGCTGCTGCTGCCCGCCGGAGAGTGCGGAGGGAAGTTTGTCCGCCTGATCGGCGACGCCGACGCGGTCGAGCAACGTCAGCGCATGCCTCCGCCGCTGGCTCCCCGGCCGTGTGCCGCAGAAGTCCATCGGCAGCATGACGTTCTCCGCCACGGTCAACGTCGGCAGCAGTTGGAAGAACTGAAAGACGAATCCGACGGTCCGGCCGCGCCACGACGCCAGCTCGCTGTGGGTCAGCCCCTGAATGCTCCTGCCGCCGACGCGCAACGATCCCGACGACGGCCGGTCGATGCCTCCGACCATATTGAGCAGCGTCGACTTCCCGCTCCCCGACTTGCCGACGATAGCGACGAACTCGCCAGGAGCGATCTCGAGGTCGACGTTGCGAAGCGCGGGGAAGGCTCCGGCGGGGGTTTCGTAGGTCTTGGAGAGTCCTTGAACATGGATCATGCCGCGCAGGGTGCGCCTCTGCTTCTGAATGCTGCTTGAATGGAGCATTCAGGTCTCGTTCAGGTTGGGATGTGCTATTTGAATCCAGACGGCACAGACAAGAGTGTCTGTGCCACATTGCATCTCGTGTGTTGCAAGAGTGTCTGTGAAATTTGCAGCTCCTAATGTGGCACAGACACTCTTGTCTGTGCCGTCTGAACCCGAAGCCCATGCGCATCCTCATCGCCGAAGACGAACCCGCCCTCTCCCGCCAGCTCGAAGCCGCACTGACCGATTCCGGCTACGCTGTCGATTGTGCGTTTGACGGCGAACGCGCCGATTTCCTCGGCGCAACCGAGTCCTACGACGCCATCGTCCTCGACCTCGGATTACCGAAAGTCGACGGGCTGACGGTGCTCCGCCGCTGGCGCGACGCCGGCCTGGCCGTCCCCGTGCTCGTGCTGACGGCGCGCGATAGCTGGCACGAGAAGGTCCGCGGCATCGACAGCGGCGCCGACGATTACGTCGCCAAGCCCTTTCAGATGGAAGAGGTACTGGCCCGCCTGCGCGCACTGATCCGCCGCGCCAGCGGACAGGTCAGCCCCGAGCTTCGCTGCGGAGACGTCGTCCTCGATCCCCGCAACGCCCGCGTCACGCGCGGCGGCGCGACGGTCAAGCTGACCGGCCACGAGTTCCGCGTGCTCTCGTACCTCATGCACCACCGCAACCGCGTCGTTTCGCAGAATGAGTTGACAGAGCATATCTACGCCCAGAATTTCGACCGCGACTCGAACACGGTGGAGGTCTTCATCGCCCGCCTGCGCCGCAAGCTCGGCGCGTCGCTGATCGAAACCGTCCGCGGCCTCGGCTATCGAATCGAGGAGGAGCGATGACGTCGTTCCGCACGCGCCTGCTCATCGGCTCGATCATCTTCGCCGGCGGCATGCTGGCCGTCTTTCACCTGGCGTCGATGACATTGTTCCGGCGCTATCCGCACTCTTTCGTCATGCGCATCGACCACGTGTCGATCGTCGGTATTGCGCTGATCTTCATCGCCATCGGCGTCACGATGATGCGCCGCGGCCTCTCGCCGTTCGATGAGCTCCGCGCGCGTTTGACCAACGTCCGCAATGGCAGCGAGAAGCGTCTCGAAGGACGGTATCCCTCCGAGGTCCAGCCGCTGGTGAACGATCTGAACGCCCTGCTCGATCATCGCGACGAGGTCGTCCGCCGGGCGCTGGGCAAGGCCGGCGATCTGGCGCACGGCCTGAAGACGCCGCTGGCTGTCCTGGTACTCGAAGCACAGCGCGCCGAGGATGCCGGACAGCACGAACTGGCCACTGAGATGCGCATGCAACTCGACCGCATGCGCCGCCAGATCGATTACCACCTCGCCCACGCCCGCGCCGCCGCCTCGGGTTCGACGCTCGGCGCCCGCAGTTCGGTCCTCGAATCCGCAAACGCCCTCGCCCGAACACTTCTCCGACTCCATGCCGAGCGCGGCCTGACCATCGACGTTCACGTCGATCCCGATCACGCCGTCCAGGTCCAACGCGAGGACCTCGACGAGATGCTCGGCAACCTCCTCGACAACGCCTGCAAGTTCGCCCGCTCCCGCGTAGTCATCACGTCATCTCTCAACGGACCCTCCATCCTCATCACCATCGACGACGACGGCCCCGGCCTCGATCCCACCTTACGCGACGCCGTCCTCCAACGCGGCGTCCGCGCCGACGAAGCGGCGCCAGGCTCGGGCTTCGGACTGGCGATCGTGCGGGATCTGGCGGAGCTCTATGGAGGGTCGATTGTGCTGGAGCAATCACCGGAGGGTGGGGTGCGGGCGGGGTTGGGGTTGGGGGGGGAGCTTATCCGCAGATGTCGCAGATGAACGCAGATAAGGCCGTCTTATATCTGCGTACATCTGCGACATCTGCGGATAAAGGTTTTGACCCTTCGGCTCGAGCTTCAAGGGTCGGGTAAGATTCAGATCGCCTGGCTGAGGAGGTCTTCGGTGGAACCACTGATCGCAAGTCATAGCGAACTTCGGGAGAGAGGGTTTCGCGCTCTGGCCGACACGCTTGGCTGGGTGAACGCTGTTCGGTTCCTTCGTCAGTACGATCCCGGGTCTGGAAACTACACTCAGGAACGCTGCTGTCCAAAACAGCGCGGAAACGCCCCAAATATCTTTGTAAGTCGTTGAAAACACGCGCACCGACGCGGTTAGCTGAAACGACACCCCCTCGTCGGCTCTGATGCTGTCCAAAACACGGAGCAACCTCGACCCAAAGCGAAGGGTCGCGCTAAGTCACCTGAAAGATGAGTGTTCACGCCGGTTTCCCGGTAGTCTGCCGCGCCAGAAGGCCGTTCACGAGAGAGAGATGCTG
>JADGNY010000099.1 GCA_017883235.1 Thermoanaerobaculia bacterium
CCGCTGACGCGGCACCAAACCATGCATCTCGTTACCAGGGGTGCTCGCAAAAAACGCTCGCACCCCTGGCTACCTTCTCGTTGCCGCTAACGCGGCAATATCGCCGGCTCCGCCGGCGAGGCGCAGGCTAGACAGCCTGCGCCACGCCCGGTGTCGGCGCCGGAGTCCGCCTTCGCAGAATGGCGGCCGATACCAGCGTCACGATCAGTCCGACCGGGAAGGGCTCGATGAAGGTCATGGCGACGTTGATCAGCGGGTTTTTGAGCATGGCCTTCATCTTCTCCATCTCGATCTTCTTCGCCGCGATGGCAGACGCGGTCGCTCCCTTCTCGCGCATTTCATCGACCGCGCTCGCGGCGTACTTGTCGGCGAAGTCGGGCATTATCTTGTAGTAGATGATCTCCCACGACGCGATATAGAAAGCACAGGAGATGAGGGTGATGAGCAGGCCGACCGCCGTGGCGCGGCCGAAGGTAATCACGCCGCCGGCGTTCTCCCGATACGAACGGATGCCGAAAAAGACCAGCAGAAAGGAGAGGAAGATGGCGGTGTAGCCGATGACATAGCCGTTGTGGCTATTGATCGCCCCGTTTTTCTCGAAGGGGAGGGTGAGAAACATCATGATCGACGAGATGGCGCCGGAGAGGAGGCCGAAGATGATGACGACTTTTTTCATTTGCGTGTTTCCTTTCGCGGCCCAAGGTACGGCCTGGTCGTGGCCGCTGTCGGCCTACTTTCGGGTGATTTTCGGGTCAACGAAAGTATGAATCAGGGGATCAGCCTGAGATCTTTGCCCTTCTGCACGGCCTGGACGCGCCTGTTGACCTGCATCTTCTCGAACAGGCGGGAGGAGTGCGTCTTCACGGTGTTCTCGGAGACGAAGAGCTTCTCGCCGATCTCGCGGTTGCTCAGCCCCTGGGCGATGAGGGCGAGGATCTCGTGCTCGCGGGCGGTGAGACCGACCTCCCTCAGTTTTTCGGCGTTGAGGACGAATGGGCCGTCCATGCGCACCTGTACTTCCCTGACGACCACGATCTGCTTCGCGCGGGTCCATCGCAGCCCGAAGTAGATGCCGAGGGCGGTGAAGATCAGAGCGACCAGACCGCCGTAGATCTCGGAGGGGTATTCGTGGACGAAATGTTTGTACTCGATGACCTTCAGCAGCGCGATGAGGACGCCGCCAACGGCTCCGTAGAGAGCGACCTGTCTAACCATTAATGTGAGAAGTCTACCGTCGCCGAAGCGATTCGTCGCTCCTCCGTGAGCCAGGTCACCGCGTCCTTTTCCGTCCGAACCGAGAATGGTTCGAGACGAGCCGGCAACCTCTCCCATCGCGTTTCCGCACCGGCCACCTCGAAAAAACGACCCATAAGGAGCTTCCTCTTGCGCTGTGTGTCTGTCATGCGTCATTCCCTTGTGCGCCTGGCCGCTCTGACCGGCGTTGCGGCATTTCTCTCCACTGCCGCAACCGCCGGGGTGGTGGGAAGCGGAACACCGTCTTCCTGCACCGAGGCGGCGCTGACGGCGATGTTTGCGGCGGGCGGCACCGTCACGTTCAATTGCGGCGCCGGGCCACTGACCATTCCGATCACCTTCACGATGGCCATCGGTTCGACGAACCCGAAGCTCACCATCGACGGCGGCGACACGATCACACTGGACGGGGCCGGCATCACGTCGGGGATGCTGAGCATCTTCGGCAGTGCCACGGCCCTCCCGGACGTGACCTTCAAGCACATCACCTTCGCCAACGGCAACATCACCACGGGGCTGGTGGCCGGCGGGGCGATTCTGAACTTCGGAAAGCTGACCCTCGATACGGTCACCTTCTCGAAGAATCAGGCACTCGGCAGCGGCGGCGCGATCTTCCAGGAGACGTGCGCGGGTTGCCTCGACGCGTCGCTCACCGTTACGCGCTCGCTGTTCCAGAACAACAGCGGCGGCAGCGGCGCGGCCATCAGCATGGAGGGGGGATTCGCGTCGGTCGCCGATTCGACGTTCAGCGGGAACACGGCACGGGCCGCCGGCGCCATCGAGATCTTCAGCAACTCGACCTTCAAGGTCACCATGACCATCGACCGGTCGACATTCACCGGCAATGCCGGCACCTCCGGCGGCGGCGCGATCTCGGTCGAGAATCTCAACAGCGGAAGCAGCGTCACGATCACGAACGACACCTTCACCGGCAATACCTCCACCGGTGTCGGCGCACAGGGGTCGGCGCTGAATCTCTCCGCGGCTCCGGTGACGGTCACCAACTGCACCATCGCCGGCAACACCGCCGCGCCGTCGGGCGGAGCCATTGCTTTTGGTAGTGGCACGCCCGTGACCGCGGTGACCAACACCATCATCGCCAGCAATACCGGCGGCAACTGTTCGTTCTCCGGCGCCAGCATCCTTGCCGGAGGACACAACCTCCAGTTCGGCGATTCGACCTGCGTCGGAATGACGGTGGCCAATCCCCTCCTCGGCCCGCTGGCGAACAACGGCGGGCCGACGCAGACGATGGCGCTCGGGGCCGGCAGTCCGGCCATCGACGGCGGCGACACCATCAACGCTCCCACGACCGATCAGCGCGGCGTTTCGCGGACAGACGGCAACGGCGACGGCATCATCGCCGTCGACATCGGCTCCTTCGAGGCGCCCGCGTTTGGCGGCAGCGGGAGTCCGGCGCCGAGGCGGCGTCACGCCGTACGGCCGTAGAGGTGCTCCGCCGGACGGCCGGGACTTCTGATCTAATCCGTCGCGCATGTCCGATCTGAAACTATTCAACACCCTCACCCGGGAGAAAGAGACGTTCCAACCGCTCGTTCCGGGCGAAGTGCGCATGTATTCGTGCGGACCTACGGTCTACAACCATCTCCACATCGGCAACATGCGCACCTTCGTCTGGGGCGACGTCCTGCGCCGCTATCTGGAGTGGCGCGGGCTGCGTGTGAAGCAGGTCATGAACGTCACCGACGTCGAGGACAAGATCATCCGGAACGCCGCGGCGGCGGGCAAGGATCTAGCGAGCTACACGGCGCCGTTCATCGAATCGTTCCATGCGTCGCTGAAGAAGTTGCGCGTCCGTCCCGCCGACGCCTATCCGCGCGCCACCGAGTACATCCCGCAGATGGTGGCGCTGGTCCAGAAGCTCTCCGAGCGCGGCCATACGTACGTTGCCGACGGATCGACCTACTTCAAGGTATCTACGATGCCCGACTACGGCAAGCTATCGCGCGTCGAGATCGACGAGAGCAGCGAGTACAGCCGCGTCGAGTCGGACGAGTACGCGAAGGAGTCGGCGCGTGACTTCGTGCTCTGGAAAGCGAAGAAGGAAAACGAGCCGGCCTGGCAGGCGCCGATCGGCGAAGGGCGCCCGGGTTGGCATCTCGAGTGTTCGGCGATGTCGATGGATCTCCTCGGCGAGACGTTCGACATCCACACCGGTGCGGTCGATCTGATCTTTCCGCATCACGAAAACGAGATCGCCCAGAGCCAGTGCGCGACCGGCAAGCCGTTCGTGCGCTACTGGATCCACGGCGAGCACCTCAACGTCGACCAGCAGAAGATGTCGAAGTCGCTCGGCAACATCTACACCGTGCCGGAGATCGAGGGGATGGGTTACGACCTCCTGGCCCTCCGCTACGCGTTGCTGTCGGTCCCGTACCGGACGAAGCTCAACTTCACGACGCATTCGCTCGACGACGCCAGGAATGCGCTCTCGCGGATCGAGTCGTTCCTCATCCGCGTCGACGAGGTCTCGCGCTCCGCCGCGCATGACGCGAAACACTCCGACGGCGCGGCCGACGATCTGATCGGCAAGTTCCTCACCGATTTCGAAACGGCGATGGATGACGACCTGAACACCGCCGGGGCCCTCGGCGCACTCTTCACGCTGATCCGGGAAGGCAATACCGCCCTCGACGACGGCCGCATCCTGGCCGGCGACGCCGAGGGGCTGAAGACGGCACTGATGAAAATCGATCCGGTGCTGGACATCTTTCCGAAGCGCGAAGAGAACCTCGACGCCGAGATCGAGGCGCTGATCGCCGCCCGGAACGCGGCCCGGAAGTCGCGTAACTTCGCCGAGAGCGACCGCATACGCGACGAGCTGCTCGCGCGCGGAATTCTGTTGGAGGACACCCCGGGAGGGACACGGTGGCGGATAAAATAGCCGTCGGCTGGCTTGATCCGCGCCAGTGGCCTCCCACTCTCAAGGCTGCGGCAGGCCTGATCGTCCTGGCCCTGTTGAGCGCGATCGCGGGCTACTTCATCTATCGCCGCTTCATCATCGCGTTCCTGATCGGCGCGTTGGTGGGGACCGGCGAGATTGTCTCGCGCTACCGCGACGCCCCGGAACGCGCACTCTGGACGATGTCGGCGCTGTTGTACATCCTCATCAATGCTGCCGCTTCCTGCGCCGCTCTCTATGTCATCTGGCGATTCAATGTGGCCGTCACCACCGACACGCTGCGCACCATCATCACCCAGACATTGATGGCCGGCTTCGGGGCGATGGCCTTCTTCCGCACGTCGCTCTTCATCGTCCGTGTGGGAGATCAGGACGTGGCGATCGGACCGGTGGCTTTCCTGCAGGTGGTGCTCAGCGCCACCGATCGCGCCGTCGACCGCGTTCGCGCCGAGGCGCGTGCCGTGAGCGTCACCGACTCCATGGAAGGCGTGTCATTCGACCGCGCCTGGACCGCGCTGCCCGCCTTCTGTTTTCAATTGATGCAGAACGTGCCAGCGGAGGAGCAGAAAGCGGCGGGGGCCGCGGTCAACGCGTTGAAAAGCTCGGACATCGACAACGAAACGAAAGTCAAGAACCTCGGCTTGCTGCTGCTCAATGTCGTCGGCACCAAGGTGCTGCAGACCGCCGTGAACGAGTTGGCGCAGCAGATCCGCAAAACCGTGAAGATCGCCATCGTCAACGCGCCGTATTCGATGAGCGTCGGGCAATTCGCGGACGCTCGCGCCGAGTGCATAGACACGAAGGGGATCGTACTGGAAGGGCGGGCGGTCACCTGGTCGTCCGATGACGCGAAGACACTCACCGTGACGGCATCGGGGCGCGTCACGGCCGTGGCGAAAGGAACAGCCGTGGTGCACGCCGTCTCGGACGACGCGACTGCGGCAGTCAGGATCCTCGTCGATGACGCCCCCGCGATGAATATCGAGGAGTTGATGAAAGGCGTGTCATTCGAGCGCGCGCACGCCGCTCTGCCTCTCTATTGCCTCAACTTGACGCAGAACATGGGTCCGAATCAACAAAAAGAGCTCAGCGATTCGATCGCGAGTTTGAAGGCATCGGCATTCGACAACGACGCGAAGGCGCTGAACCTCGGCCTCCACCTGCTCAACATCTTCGGCTCGGGAGTGCTCGTCACGGCGCTGAAAGGGCTGGGGCAGCAAATCCAGAAGACCGCGAATATCGCTCTTCTCGGTGACATTCCCCAATTGAAGATGGGCGATGTCTTCGCCATCCAGATGATGTGCGAGGACGTGAAGGGAAACCCACTCCCTGGACGAGCGGCAAACTGGTCATCCGACAACCAGATCGTGGCCAAGATCACATCGGCAGGAAGCGTCACCGCAGCACTCCCGGGAACCACTGCCGTTCACGCGGTATCGGACGAGGCCACGCTGGACCGTAAGATTGTCGTCAACTGATCAGCGACTCGACGGCGTCGCTGTTCGGGCCGGGGAAAGCGATCTCCCCGTTCGGCCCCGTCTCCACGCGAATGCCGTCCAGCTTCTTGAGGCGATCGACAGCGCTCGCAAACATGTCGAAGGGAAGACCGGTCTCCTTGTAGAGCAAGCCGAGATCGATACCGTTGGGAGAGGCGAGGACTTTGCTGAGAACCTGCTGCGCCGCGTTGCCGGCGGAGGCGGACTGCGGCGCCTGCGCCGCCTCTGCGACGGACCGCAACGGCTGCTGCTTTACTTCGTTGAGAAACGTGCTCAGGTTGTCGACGGCGCGTGCCATGATTGAATCACAGTAGCATAGCGCACACCCGCTGAATTCCCGGCAGGCACCAATCACATGATCGGCTACCTCGAAGGCATCCTCAAACAACTCGACGCCACGCGCGCGCTCGTGCTCGCCGGCGGCGTCGGCTACGAAGTGCACATCTCGTTGCAGACCTACTACAAGCTCGAGGGGCAGAAGAGCGTTGCGCTGCAGATTTTCACGCACGTCCGCGAGGATGCCCTTTCGCTCTACGGCTTCGCCAGCGCCGAGGAGAAGTTCGCATTCGGGAAGCTGATCTCGATCTCCGGCATCGGGCCGACACTGGCACAGAAGATCCTCTCCGGCATCGATGCACCGGACCTGGCGGAGGCCGTGACCAGAGGCGATGTGCGCAAGCTCTCGTCGATCCCGGGCGTGGGCAAGAAGACGGCCGACCGCATCATCCTCGAGCTGCGCGACAAGCTGCTGCTCCCGGAGTCCGCCCGCGAGCAGACCACGCCTTCGGCCCGCTCATCGATGGATGATGACGTCCACTCAGCCCTCATCAACCTCGGCTACAAACCGAGAGACGCCGAGGCGGCGCTCGAAATGGCCCGCAAAGAGCTCGGCAATGACGCCGAGCTCTCCGCGCTGCTGAAGGCCGCGCTGCGCCAGCTCACACGGTCGTGACCACCGGCGCCTTCCGGCGAAGGGCGTTAACGGGCCAACCGGGCGCGGCGATTGCTCTACCAGAGGACGATGCGCATTTCCCAGACGACGGCTCGCATCCTCCCTCTGCTCTTCCTGCTGGCGACCTCCGCGGCCGCGCTCGACGGTAGCCCGCGTCTGCTCGACCACGCCTGGCCCGGCATTCCCGTCCGAAGTGTGAACACGATCGGGAGCGGAATCGGCGTCGTCTTCAGTCCCGATCTCTCCGTGCCCGACAACTGCCGCTTCTACGAGGCGCTCGGCTTCGCCTGCTTCCAAGGGGCCGACTGGCAGAAGATTCTGGATGACGTTCATCGCCACAACGTTCTCTATCCCGAGCGGCGGGTCTTCACGCTGATCCTGGAGACCCACGGCACGAACGGCAACGGCCTCAAGCTCCAGACGAGCTACGATCCCGCCGCCGACCGCTCGTACATCGCCGCCGGTGCCTTGCAACAGCGCCTCGAGCCCGAGGGGATCTACTACGTGATCATCAGCGCGTGTAACTCCGGGCGGCTTTTGCGGCCGGCGATCTACAACCAGCTCGATCCGAACAACGGTGACAAGCTCTTCCTCCCCGCGACCAAAGGGATCGTCGATGCGTCACCGGACTTCGTGGCATCGCGCAGCGCCGTTACGATCATCACACCGCAGTCGAGCCACATCGAGACGACGCTGGTCGGCAAACTGCCGGAGCTCTCCGCTTCGGCTCGCCGCGCCATCATCGAGTCGTCCAGAAACCTCGGCATCACTCCGCCGAAGGAGTTCGCCGTCTCCGACATGATGGTGGCGATGTTGACGCGCGATCCCAAGTTCCAGCTCACCGCGGGCAGTTACGTCGATGAGCTCAACCGTAATATGGATCCTGTCGACCGCAGCGAACAGCTCTTCCGCAAGTTTGTCCGCTACGTGAACGGCGTCGCCGCAAAGCAGTATCCGCCGCCGCAGAAGAAGGCGAGTGTGGCGCACAAGACTGCCAAGAAAAAGAGCGTCTCCGCCGGACGCTGACTCTGGAGCGCTTCATGCACAAGCAGCCGTGACACGAAAGGAGACAAACAAACCATGGGAAGTATGAAAACGCATCGCTGGATCTTCGTGCTCTTCTGCGCACTGGCGCTGACGGCATTTGCCTGCCACAAGGAGAGCACCGAAAACACAACCACCACTGACACCTATGCGACGAGCAGCAGCGCAACCGATACCTCCGCCACAACGTCGACGATCGATACGAGCGGCACGTCTACTTCAGGGACGACGAGCACCACAGTCAGCTCGCTTGATCCGGCCGATCAGGAATTCATGACCAAAGCGGCCCAGGGCGGCATGGCCGAAGTCAGCCTCGGCCAGATTGCGTCCTCGAAAGCGACCAATGCCGACGTGAAGGCATTCGGCGACCGCATGGTGACCGATCACTCCAAGCTGAACGACGGGCTGAAGCAACTCGCGCAAACCAAAGGAGTCACCCTTCCCGCGGATGTCGACCAGGCGAGCAAAGACACCGCCGACAAGTTGACGAAGGCGAGCGCCAAGGCCTTCGACAAGGAGTACATCAGCGACATGGTCACGGACCACGAGAAAGATGTGAAGGAGTTCGAGAAGCAATCGAAGGCTGCGAAGGATCCGGACCTGAAAACGTGGGTGACGAACTCGCTCCCGACGCTGCAGGATCATCTGAAGATGGCGAAAGAGACGAAGTCGAAGTTGAAGTAGACGTCCCGGCTTCGATTGAATGAAACGCGCCGGCTTGAGCCGGCGCGTTTTTGTTTGCGTCAACGAATGCGGCGTGACTCCCGTCATTTCCTGCAAGGAGACCTAGTCATGAAACGCCTGATCGCAGCCGCAATCATCGTCGCGAGCCTCGGGGCCGCGGCATGTACAACCGCTGTAGTCGTACGTCCGCCTCGCGCGGGAATGGTCCTCATCGATGGCCGCTGGGTGGTACCGCCGAGGGCCGGCGCCGTCTGGATCGCACCGCATTGGGAGCGCCGCGGATTTCAACGAGTCTGGATCGAAGGATTCTGGCGTTACTGAGCGACTGTCGGAAGCGACCCGCCGGCTTCAATTCTCGAATGAGCCGGGGGCCGCTTTCGCGATCAGCACTAGGAGTCTGGCGCGGCAGAACGATCAAGCGGAGATGGTGGCCGAGCCTTGGGCAACCAACGCCGCCGGCCGTGCCGGCCTAGCTCGTGGAGTGGAACTTCACCATCCGCCACTGGTAATAGCCGGAGAGATCCTTCGAGCCGAAGTGACCATATGGCACCGTCGAGAAGACCACCTCCCCGTTCTTGCCTGGGATGCGGCAGGTGGACTGACCGTAGACGATCGTGCCGTAGCCGATGACCTCATCCACCTGCGACCAGATCGTATAAACGAACGAGCCCTCGTAGTGTGAGGTCGCGTTCATGTCGACCAGGATCGACGAGACGTCATACGGTCCGAAGATGCCGATGAGATAGCCGGGATAGAGTCCATTCACATCGCTGCAGGTCGGTGTGGTCGGACCGCTCAAGTAACAGGCGGTGAGTCCGCGATTCGCGGCCGAGATTCCGACGAAGGTATCGACGGAACTGGTGAGGGATGCGCCGAGGTTGTAGGTTCCTCCTGCCGCGGAATCGTAGGCCGTGCCGCCCTTGATCGCCTTGCGTGCCAGTGTGACGCCCATCGAATGACAGACGATGCTGACCTTCGTCGCGCCGGTGTAGGCCTTCACGGCCTGGATGAAGGCGCGCAGACGGGTCATATAAGCCTTGGAGTGATACTGCAGGTATGACTGCGATGGATCGGCCGGCCCCCATGTCGTCGCATAGAGCTCGGCTGACGTATAGCCCTGCGACTTGAAGTAGCTGATCGAACTGGTCCAGCCGGTGTAAGGCGTGATCGTGCCGAGCGCGCTGTCGGAGTTGCCGTGGATGAAGATCACCGGAGTGTTCACGACCGGCTGGCCGGGCGTGGTCCGTCCACCGTAAGCGCCTCCGGCGACGTCCGAGCGCTGGAAGCTGTAACTGTTGTAACCGTTCGCGGCCAGCCAATTGCGAAAGTCGGTGGAGAGACCATAGGCGGGATCGGAGGGACCCTGGGCATATAGGGAGAGAGACACGAGGGTCATGACGAGAGCGGAGAGCAGAACGCGGACGCGCATGCGGAGATCCTCCTCAGTGTGTCGACCAATCAACTACTGACCGGTCGGTCGGTTTTCAAGAGGAGCGGAGTGTACACCATGGTTGCGGGGTGTACGAGTCTATAAATGGAGCGCAGCCCTGGGAGCGCGGGCGTCTCGCCCGCGTTGTTTTGGCACATCCTGGTAAAACGCGGGCGAGACGCCCGCGGTCCCAGGAAAGTCAAAAACCACCCTATTCAGGACCGAAGGAAAGGCATTTGACCGACATGCCCATCTCCGGCGGATCGATCGACAGATCGAGCATGTTCGCCGCACCCTCCGGAGCGGGGCTGACGTGAAACTCGCGGTCGTCGTCATCGATCGCCGGCGTGAAACGATCGACGAGCCGCCCATTGAGCACGATCGAGACAGTGGCATGCGCCGCAAGCATCGCCTGCGGAAAACGAAACTCGATGCGCAGAATCGTTTCGCCAGCCGATGGAGGAAGTCTCGTCAGCGAGTGCCCCGACATCGAACGCAATTCCTCCGATCCCTGCCGATGGGATGCATCCCAGCCCGCCGCGAATTGCGGCATGGCGCGCACGGGGATCAGTCCGGCATCGAAGTAGTGCCGGCGGGCGATGTTCCAGAGGTGTCCGCGCTCGCGGTGGAAGACGAACCCATCGTGGTCGTCAGAATCGGCCTCCGCCAGTATCCAGGCGCGGCGGTTGCCGATCGAAAGCGGCAAGGCGCGCTTGTCGAGGACGTGGACGAACGGATAGTCCGGCAGCAGGTACTGGAAGAAAGGGTCCATGTCGCGTGCCACAGAGAGCTGGTCGGCGCGCGGATCGAGATGCTGCGTCACCGCTTCGACGGCGAGCAACGACGGCGCGACCGTGTCCCGAACGGTTGCCAGGGCCGGCAGTGTCCAGAAAAAGAAGGAAGCGATGAGCGCCGCGCCGGCGATCGGCTCCGCGCTCGGCCAGGCGCGGGTGAGGCGGCGAATTCCATCAGCGGCAAGGATGGCGAAGAGCGGACAGTAGCCGATGGAGAAGCGGTTGATGCTGTAGCGGTCGAGCATCATCCAGGCGAGAATGGCGAAGGGTCCGAAGCTGAGGGCAAGCCAGCCGACCGCGCGGTCGCGCGACGCAATGGCCCCGACGATGGCGATGGCGACGAAGATCGAGGTGATGAAGCCCAGCGCCAGCGACTGGTATTGCTTGATGAAGAATCGGTCGAAGAGGCGCCATAGCGGCGGGCGGGCCGGACTGCGGAAGGAGTCGACCCGGGTGATGTATTCGCCGTGCTCCTTCGCCGCGTCGAAGTACGGTCTGGTGCCTCCCGTGGCCGCGATGGCGCCGCCGAAGGCGACGCCGACCGTGACCGCGCCGACCAGCGCGGCGAAGACGACATCGCGCCACGCGGCTCGCGCGCGGTACCACGTCGCCAGAGCACCGGGGACCAGGCCGATCAGGAAGTTCTGCGGACGGATGCCGGCGGCAAGCGCAAGCAACGCGGCTCCGACGAGATAGGCGTTGGCGTCGCGGCATCCGCGAAAGAGAAAGCCGACGGCGAAGACGACCAGGACCAGCGAGGGGATGTCGCTGAAGGCGCCGCCGCCGAAGAACCAGACGTTCGGGAAGAAGGCGCACAGCGCGCCGGCGATGGCCGCCGTAACGAATGGCAGGCGAAGCTCGCGCGCCAGGAAGAAGATCGCCGGAAAGACGAGCATCCCCGCGATGAGGTTGACGGCCTGCAGCGCACGGAAATCGTTGTGGATGACCGTGCGCGCGATGCGGCCGAGGGCGATGTAGACCGGGAAGCCGGGAGGATGGGGATGGTGACTGGTTACGTCATACGACCGCATTCCGAGGCAGAAGAGGGCCTCGTCCCAGTCCCAGAGAGTGCGCGCCATCGCCAGGAAGCGCGTCGCCGCGCAGATGAGCGCGATCAGACCAAAGGTCCGGCGCTGGCGGGGCGTCAAGGGTGGTGGTGGTTGGGTGAGGTCCATTGGTGCTGGGTCTCGTGGTTACGCGGTCGCGCGGTCTCGCGGTGACTGACGCCGCGAGACCGCGGAACCGCGAAACCCCGCAACCCAGAAACTCAGTAACCCATCAACCTCACCGATAAAACTTCCCATCCTTCTCCGCCAGCTTCCGGAGGGCACCTGTGGCCAGGAAGCGCTTGCCGTGTTTCTGGGCCAGGTCGTCGAGGCGCGCCTGGATGTACGGGAGGCCGAGCGTGTCGGCGTAGCGCAGCAGGCCGCCGCGGAACGGCGGGAAGCCGGTGCCCATGATCATGGCCAGATCGAGCTCGGCGGCCGAGGCGACGATCTTCTCGTCGAGGATCATCGCTGCTTCGTTCACCATGGCGAAAATCATCCGCTCAACGACCGCCTGCGCATCGGCGGGATGCGTCGACTTGATGTTGAGGAGCTTGTACACCGAGGGATCCGGACCCTGGCGCTTGCCGGCTTCGTAGAGGTAGAGACCCTTGCCGTTCTTCTTGCCGAAGCGGCCGTCCTCGTAAAGCGTCGCCACGACGTGCGACGGCTCCATGCGCTCGCCGAACGCGGCGCTGAGGATCTTAGCCACCTTCGCGGCGACGTCGATGCCCACTTCGTCGAGCAACGCCATCGGTCCCATCGGCATCCCGAAGTCGACCATCGCTTTGTCGATCGACTCGACGGCGTTGCCTTCCTCCAGAACGAAACCAGACTCGTTCATGTATGGCCCGAGGATGCGGTTGACGACGAAGCCGGGTCCGTCATTGCAGTAGACGACGGTCTTTCCGAGCTTGCGGGCGAAGTTGGCGACCGTGACCATGGCGGCGTCGGAGGTCTTCGCCCCGCGGATGACTTCGACGAGCGGCATGCGGTCGACGGGATTGAAGAAGTGCATCCCGACCACGTTCTGAGGCCTGGCCGCCTGCGCGGCGATGTCGGTGATGGGGATGGTGGAGGTGTTCGTGGCGAAGACGGCGTTCGGGCCGGCGGCCGCTTCGAATTCGCGCAGCACCTGGCGTTTGACGTCGATGTTTTCGACGACCGCTTCAACGACGAGGTCGACGCGTTCGAAACCGCTCCAGTCGATGGCCGTCGTAATGCGGGCCAGCTTGCGCTGCATCTCGCCGCGGGTCATGCGCCGCCGATCGACTTTCTTCTTCCAGATTCGGGCGGCGGCTTTCAACCCGCCGGCGATCGCTTTCCAGTTGATGTCGCGCATGCGCACCGCGGCGTCGGTCTTGTCGGCGATGAGCTGCGCGATCCCGCCGCCCATGATTCCCGCGCCGAGCACACCGGCGTCGCGGACCTCGGCAGGCGCCGCCGCGATCCGCTCTTTTTTCGACTCCTCCATCATGAAGAAGAGGCGGATGAGGTTCTGGGCGACGTCGCCGGCTGCGCCGGTGATGAGCGGGACAACCTCCTCGACCTCGCGCCCGAGTCCGCGCTCGACACCGGCGGACATGCCGTACTCCATGACCTCGATCGCTTTCAACGGCGCCGGGTAGTGACCGTGCGTCAGATCGAGAACGGATTTGCGCGCTTTGCCGAAGATGACACGGCGCGCCAGCGGGTTCCCCTCGACGTAGAACTTCGTCCGGTCGCTTCCTCTCCGTTTCGGTTTCGTGGAGAACTCTCTGGCGATGTCGAGCAGGATCGGAGCCGGGACGACTTCATCGACCAGTCCGATGCGTTTGGCCCGCTTGCCGTCGAGCGTCTTTCCCTGAAGGATGATGTCCAGCGCTCCCGGAAGGCCGATGAGACGCGGCAGCTTGGTCACGCCGCCCCAGGCGGGGAAGATGCCGAGCTTCGTCTCCGGCAATCCGATGTGCGCCTTCGGGCTGTCGGACATGACGCGATAGTCACAACTGATGGCCAGCTCGCAGCCGCCGCCGAGCGCGGCGCCGTTGATGGCGGCAACGGTGACTTGCGGCAGTTTCGAGAAACGGTGAATGGTCTGCTGTCCGAAGCGGGTGTACTCCGCGGCCTGTTCCGCCGAGGTGGCCTTGGAGAACTCGGTGACGTCAGCGCCGGCGATGAAAATGGACGGTTTGCCGGACGCGATGATGATGCGTTTGATGTCGCCGTCGCGCTCGAGCTCATCGACGACGGATGCGAACTCCACCATCACGGTCGAGGAGAATTTGTTGACCTTCTCGCCGGGGAGATCGAACCATACGATGGCCAGGTTGCCGTCGCGCTCGATCCGGAATGCCGACGCCGTCCGGGGGGCTGTTTCAACCAGGGTAGTCATCGGTCAGACCCGTTTCCCTTCACGCTCATCTTCCAGGTTTTCATCCTTGAATAGCTGGTCGATGATCTCTTTGTATTTCTTGTCGATCATCTTCCGCTTCACCTTCAGCGAGGGGGTAATCTCATCGTCGTCGGTGGTGAAGTCACGAGGCAGAAGGGCGAAGCGGCGGATCTTCTCCTGACGGTCGAGGTTCAGATTGAAGCGGTCGATCTCGGTCTGGTAGATCTGCTGGACTTTCTCGTTGGCGATCAATTCCTGGCGCGAGTTGAACTGCACGCCCATGGCCTTCGAGTCGCGCTCGAGCTTGTCGAAATTGGGGACGAGCAGCGCCACCAGGTACTTGCGCCGGTCGCCGATGAGGACGGGCGTGCCGATGTACGGAGAGCTCTTCAGAAGTGCTTCCAGCGGCTGCGGTGCGATGTTCTTGCCGTAGGCGTTGATGATGATGTCTTTCTTCCGGTCGGTGATCTTGAGGAATCCGTCGGCATCGATCTCGCCGATGTCGCCGGTGTGGAACCATCCGTCGGGATCGATGGCCTGGCGCGTGGCGTCGTCGTTGTTCCAGTAGCCCTTCATGATGTGCGGGCCGCGGCTGAGGATCTCGCCGTCTTCGGCGATCTTCACTTCGACGCCTGGGATGATACGGCCGACGGTGCCGACGCGGCGCGCCTGCGGCGTGTTGACGGCGATGACAGGAGACGTTTCGGTGAGACCGTAGCCTTCGTAGATATCGAGGCCTGCTCCGATGAAGAACGCGGCCAGCTCCGCCGATAGCGGGGCACCTCCGGAGAGAACCATCCTCACGCGGCCGCCGAGACGATCGAGGATCTTACGGAAGACGAGCTTGTCGGCGATGGCCGATTTGATGCTGAGCCCGAACGGCATCGGCTTGCCGCTGACGCGATACGGCAGGCGCCGCTCGGCGATTCCAAGCGCCCATTTGAAGATCTTCTGCTTCGATGCCGGCTGGACGGCCACGTTGTCCAGGATGGTCGTGCGCATCTTCTCGAAAAGGCGCGGCACGGCGGCGAAGAGGTGCGGCCGGATTTCGCGCAGGTTGTCGCCGACTTTCAGGACGCTCTCGGCATACGCGATGGTGCACCCGCGGTAGAAGTAGCAGTAGTCGCCCATCCGTTCGAGAATGTGCGAGAGCGGCAGGATGCAGAGGCCGGTCATGCCGTGCTCGATCGGCAGCACCTTGCAGGTTGCGAGCACGTTGCTGGCGATGTTGCCGTGCGTCAGCATGGCGCCCTTCGGATTGCCCGTCGTCCCTGACGTATAGACGAGCGTGGCCACGTCGCCGGACGCCGGCTTGGCGCGCAACTCGTCGAAGCGGACCCGGGCGGTTGCGTCATCGGCACGGCGGCCGGTGTCGACGACCGCTTCGAAGCTGAGCACGCCGTCCGGCAGCGCCGGCGGCAGGTCGCAGACGATGACGTTGTGAATGTGCGGGCAGTGGTCGCGGATACCGGCCACCTTCTTCATCTGCTCTTCGTTCGAACAGATGACGGCCACGGCGCCGGAGTCGTTGAGGATGTACTCGATCTGCCAGCCGAGCAGCGTCGGGTAGACCGGAACGGTGATGGCCGCGCTGGCCAGGATGGCGAAGTCAGCCATCGCCCACTCCGGGCGATTCTCCGAGAGGATGGCTACGCGGTCGCCGGGCTTGAGCCCGAGATGAAAAAGGCCGGTAGCGAAGTAGCGGACGGTGTCACGGAACTCGTCGACGCTGGTGTCGACCCATTGCCCGCCGCGTTTGAACTTCGTTGCCGCCGCCCGCTCCAGCGTGCAGGTGACGGTGTAGATGTCGTTGAGAGTCTTGATCTCCATCCGCGGACCCCCCGATTGTGGAGTAAGCGCGGATCATAGCTCCTAAGCGACTTTGATCCATCGCCACAATTCAGGAATGGTCGGCCGCTTTCCGTACGAGAGGATGCCGACCCGGAAGATCTTCGCCGTGACGTAGAAGAAAACAGCGATGGTGGCGATCGAAACGGCGATCGAAACGAGGATGTGCCATACCGGCGGTTCGGAGACGAGCGTCCGCACGAACATGGTGATCGGTCCGTAGACAGGCGCCATCGAGAGCGCGACGGAGAGAGGCGAGTCGGGGTTGGTGATGATCACGAACATGATGAACCACGGCAGCATCATCACCATCTGGATCGGCGCGACGAGTTGCTGGGCCTCCTTGTCGGTGTTGCAGGCCGCCCCGGCGATGGCGTAGATGCAGACGAAGGTCAGATAGCCAAGGATGAAGAAAAGGGCGAAGTAGACAAAGACCATCGGCCGCAGGAACTGCGAGATGTCGAACCCGGCCATCAGGGCGCTGGCCGCGCCAAACGCGCCCACCGCGGCGATGAGGCTCAGCCAGACGGTGACTTGCGTCAGGCCGACCGCGGCCACGCCGAGGATCTTGCCTGTGAGCAGCTCGCGCGGCGACATCGAGGAGATCAGCACCTCCACGATGCGCTCGCTCTTCTCCTGCACGATGCCACGCATCGTCTCCAGCCCATAGATAAAGGAGGGGATGATGAGAAGGGCGGCGAAGATGAAGCCGATGATGAAATTGGCCTCGCTCCCCTTCTTCTGCTGGCCGCTCCGCGAAAGCTGCACGCTGTCGAACGGAACTTCGCGCGTCAGGGTGTCGACGACATTGGGGTCGATGCCGCGTCCCGTGAGCCGCTGACGCTGGATGGCGCGGTTGGCGACGGAGGCCATCCGCTCCTGCGTGAAGAGATCGGTTGACGACCGGCTGTAGAAGGTCATCTTGGCATCGCTGCCCTCGAAGGCGTTGGCGGGAATCACCAGTACGGCGTCGAGTCCGTTCTCCGCCTTCTTGTCGAGATAGAGGCGGTCGAGATACGGCTTCGAGGCCGCGTCGAGATTGGCTCGTCCATGCGCATCCGCGTATTCGATGTCGATCGACTGCGGCAGTTGCCCGCGATTGCCGCCGGAGAGCGCCTTCTTCGGATCGGGGGCGGCAGCCTCGAGGTGGTGCGAAAACGAGTCGTGCAGCGCGCCGGTCCCGTCGATGACGGCAACTTTCTTGCCGCCCATGCCCTTCGCCACCATGAGGCTCGGCACGATGAAAAGCGCTGCCATGAGGACCGGGAAGAAGAGGGTCATGAATATGAACATCTTTCGCCGTACGGCCTGCAGGTACTCGCGCTTGATGACGGCCAGCATCTTGTTCATCGGATGGACTCCATGGTCTCTGCACCGACCTGCTCGATGAAGATCTCTTCGAGAGACGGCGCGGCGAGCTCGAACTTGCGAATACGAAGCCGTCCCATGGCAGCCTCGAGGACACGCTGGGGGTCGGCTTCCGCGTTGAGACTGAGCTCCGCGGCGTTGTTGACGATCATGGCGCGCTTGACCTCCGGGAGCTGTTCGAGGAACGCGCCATCGCCTTCGTAGTCGATGTGCAGCGTGTTCTTGCCGAAGGAGTTGCGGACCTCGTCAATCCCGCCGGAGAGAACAATTTTCCCCTTGTGAATGAGGATGATGTCGTCCGCCATCCTCTCGGCTTCCGCCATCATGTGGGTGGAGAGAAGGATCGTTTTCCCTTCATCCTTCAGCTCGCGAAGAAGGTCGCGGACGAGAAGCATGTTGACGGGGTCGAGACCCGACTGTGGCTCGTCGAGGATGATGAGGTCGGGATCGTGCAGAAGAGTACCGATGAGCTGGACCTTCTGCTGGTTGCCCTTTGACAGCTCTTCTACCTTGGCGTCCCGCTTATCCCACAACTCGAAGCGTTTGAGCCATCGCTCCGCCGACCGGGCCACGGAGCTGCCGCGGCACCCTTTGATCTCGGCGAAAAAGAGAAGGTGTTCCTTCACTTTCATCTGCCGGTAGAGCCCGCGCTCTTCCGGAAGGTAGCCGATGCGGTCTCGCGCATCCCTTTCGCTGCCGAGCCACTCGATCGATCCGGCATCGGGGAAGAAGACACCGGTAATCATCCGGATGGTTGTCGTCTTCCCGGCGCCGTTGCGGCCGAGCAACCCGGTAATCGTACCGCGCTGGACGGTGAACGAGATTCCGTCCACCGCCCGCACGGCGCCAAAAGTCTTCACTACGTCCCGCACGGACAAAACGACCGACATTCGCAAGCTCCTCGGAGTCTGAAGTCGGCGTATTGTACGAGAAGGAGGAGAGTGAGTTCTGATCAGGGATGCGGGAATGTCGGTTCGTCGGTCACCACCGGCATGAAGATCTTTTTGAGCTTCAGGATGATGCGCTCAATTGGACCGGTCCGCGAATCGCTCTTCGGCGAAGCAAAAGCTGGAGCGACCGCAAGGAAAACAGTCAGAACGAGAACAGAAATGCGAAGTGCACCACGACGATACATACACCCTCCTCGGGCTCGTATGAGCCTATTAATTTGAGGGCGCCCTGTTAGAGGAGTGTTTGAGCGCGAGTTTTCCCTACCCTCAAGTTTGAAGAAACTTTGGCCGACGCCGGCGGACTCAGCTTGGCAGGCTTGCGAACATCGTGTGCGGGCCACGGGGCAAGCACTCGAAATACGCACGCGAATCCCGGATTTCGGCAAGCGTCAGGGTGCTGCGGGCAGCAGCCTCTCTGAGGGTCGCAAGGGCCGTCAGAGCGCCTTCCGTGAAGGCCAGGTTCGCGGAATGGAAGTAATCCATGGCCACCCTGCAAGCGTCGGGAATCTCGGCGACCCGATCGAGCGCGAGCAGTGATTCGGCCATGTCGACGGCGACGAGCGCTACGTCGATCTCCATGCCGAGGTCGTGGAACTCTTCCTGAATCTCCGGGAGGATCTTGAGCGCCTCGACGTGGCGATGTTGGGCAGCGAGAAGCCGCGCCAGACTCCAGCGCGACTTGACTCGATAAGAAACCATCTGCTGCCTGTCGAAGGCGTCGATCGCCCTCATGGTGTACTGAATCGAGTCGTCGAATTGGCCAAGCTCGCGATAGCACAGTGCGGCGTTGTGAAGAGACGACGCGCGCCAGCGAGGATCCACACGATGGTCGTCGGCAAGAGCCTTGTGAATGGCCACCGCCTCCTGATAGCGGCGGGCGTGGTACAGGATGATTGCTTCGGCCGATCGGGCCGCGGCATGACGGCCGAAATCGTCGTACTCCTCGAACACTCGCCCGGCATCGTGCGCGATGAACAGAGCCTCGTCCCGCCGTTCCAGAGTCTGATAAACCAGGACGCGCACGAGATCGAGACGTGCCCGGTCGAATTCTGATCCGATCGTCGGCTCGAGAGCGTCGGCCGCGGCAAGCGCCGCCATGGCCTCGGTATACGCTCCCGTACACGTGAGCGCGTACGCCCGCTCCAGAAGAGAGGCGAAGCGGAGACGCGCCACGAACGTGGTCGGGTACTCGGCGATCAGCAGACCATCAGCGATCTCCACCGCGAGGCGGGTGATTTCGACCGCATCGGCCGGCATCATGTCGATGGCCCGGTCTGTGGCCGCGATCAACTTCCTGACCACGCCTGCCGTCCGCCACTCGGGATGCTGCGCCAGCCGAGGCGCCCAGGTGTCGCGCGATCCGGCCAGGAACTGCTTGGCGTAGACGTCGGCGGCGGCGTCTTCGTTCTTCATCGCTTTCTGGACACCGCGCAGGAAAGCCAGGCTCTCCGCGCGCGGGGTATTCGAAAACGACTGCGGCTCCCAGACGTCGCCGTGTTTCAGCAGCGTGGCCGTGCCGCGGAGGGAATCGAGTGTCCGCTTGCAGAGCGAACAGCCGGCGAGATGCTTGTCTCGTGCCGCGGAATCGATCGGCTCGCCGAGGAACCCGGCAAGCACTTCCTCATCGTAGTGCTGTTCGATCATCATCGCTTCACCGCCGTAATACTGAGATAGATCTCCCGAACGCGTTTGAGGCAGTTGTGGATCAGTTTCTCCGCGTAGCGCGACGTCGTGTCGAGCGAGACCGCAACATCATTCGCGGAGCGGCCCTCGTAGTAGTGAAGGTAGAGCGTCTCACGGCAGCGCGGCTGCAGGTAACCGAGCGCCTGCTGCATGGTGATGATCATCGCCATCTTTTCGGCGATGCCGCTCGATGACGGATCGGTGTGCTCGTCGAAATCATCGGGCAACCCTTCGGTACGTCCCTGGCCGCGCCAGTAGTGCCGGCTGGCGTTGCACATCGCCGCCACCAGCCAGGCCCGGGTATTCTCGACCTTGGTCGTCGTCGTCATGAACGAGAGGAAGACTTCCTGGATCAGCGACTCCGCTTCCGATTCAGGGATGCGGAACTTACGGCAGCCGACGTGAAGCAGCAGCGGCCGGTGCCGTACATACAATTCGCCGATGTCCTCCGGCTGAGGCTCCTCGAACGGCCCCAGGGGCGGCAGAACGGCATCCACGTCCGTGACCGGAAGTGTGGCCGGGGCACCTGTCATCGTTTCCAACACATTTGGATCGAGCACGACCGCTTCCCTCTTCCTCTCTCTCGGAAGTTGCGAGTCGATAATTATGGACGCGTTCTCACGAAGATACCATGAAACGGGGAAAGTGCGAGATTCCTTCGGTACGTCAGTTTTCTTGAACCTGGACCCGTTCGAATATTGTGCAAGCATACCCGATGTAGTAGCGGAAAGGTGTCGGTAATCTGTTCGACGGCCAAACAACCCGTTTTCCCCTCGAAGTCTGGGATCTGATGCTATCCTCCGCCGTTGCAAAAATGCCGCCCGACAGAAGGTAAGTCGATGAAATCAGAACAGATCGCCATGAGCGTCGGTCAGATTTGGGACGCATCCATCGTCCCGACACTCCAGCGATACATCCGCATCCCCAATCAATCTCCCCTCTTCGATCCGGATTGGAAGCAGAACGGCCACATGCACCAGGCGGTCGCGCTTGCGCGGGCGTGGGTCGAGGAACAGCAGATTGAAGGGCTTCGGATCGAGACACGCGAGATCGAGGGCCGGACGCCCCTGATCTTCATCGAAGTCGATGGCGACGATTCCTCCACCGTACTGATGTACGGGCATCTCGACAAACAACCGGCCATGGTTGGATGGGACGCCGGCCTTGGCCCCTGGACACCGGTTCTTCGCGACGGCAGGCTCTTTGGACGCGGCGGCGCCGATGACGGCTACGCCATCTTCGCCGCGGTCTCCGCCATTCGCGCGGTCAAGCAGCAGAACGCGCCGCACTCACGCATCGTCGTCATCATCGAATGCTGCGAAGAGAGTGGCTCGGTCGATCTCCCGGCATATATCGACCTTCTCTCCGAAAAGATCGGCACACCGCGGCTGGTCATCTGTCTCGACAGCGGCTGCGGCAACTACGAACAACTCTGGATGACGACGTCGCTCCGCGGCTCGATCGTCGGTAATCTCACCGTCGAAGTGCTGAGCGAGGGGGTTCACTCCGGCGACGCCAGCGGCATCGTCCCCTCGAGCTTCCGCATCCTCCGCATCCTGCTCGACCGGCTCGAAGACGCGCGCACCGGGCGGATCATCCCCGAGTGGCTGCACGCCGAAGTACCGCCCGATCGCATGGCCGAGGTCCGCGAAACCGCCCGTATCCTCGGCGACGAGATCTTCAACAAGTTCCCGTTTCTCCCCGGCATGCGTCCGATGGCCGCCGATCCGGTCGAGCTGCTGCTCAACCGGACCTGGCGTCCGATGCTGTCATACACCGGCCAGGCAGGCCTCCCCGATCTCGTGCAGGGCGGCAACGTGCTCCGTCCGAAGACGTCGATCAAGCTCTCGCTCCGCCTTCCGCCGACTCTCGACGCATCGAGTCTCGATCGGAAACTGAAGGAACTGCTGGAAAGCGACCCGCCCTACGGCGCCCGCGTTGCATTCGAACCGGAAAAGGGTGCCGGCGGGTGGGAAGCGCCGAAGGTCGATGCCTGGCTGGAGAAATCGATCGACTCCGCCTCCAAAGCATACTTCGGCAAACCCGCCACCACCTGGGGCGAAGGCGGCTCGATCCCGTTCATGGGGATGCTCGGCCAGCGCTTCCCGAACGCGCAGTTCCTCATCACCGGCGTCCTCGGACCGCACAGCAACGCCCACGGACCAAACGAGTTCCTCGACATCCAGACCGGGAAGAATGTGACCGCGTGTGTGGCCCAGGTGTTGGCGGACGAGAGAAGCTCGGCGGGGTGAAATCAGAAGGCAGAAGGCAGAAAGCAGAAGGCAGAAGTGGGATTGCGCGAGCTCGCATGCGCCGCCCCTTCTGCCTTCTGCCTTCTGCCTTCTGCCTTCTGCCTTCTGCCTTCTGCTTTCTGCCTTCCGCCTTCTGCCTTCACCCATGCCCGCCCGCGTACTTCTTCTCCCCTGCTTCGATCCGGATCGGCAGCCGGTTCTGCGGGGGAGGTAGCGGGCACGTCGCATACGGCGTGAACGCGCACGGCGGGTTGTAAGCTTTGTTGAAGTCGACGATCGTCTTCCCGCTCGCGTCGGGCGGATGTGCGTAAAGGTAGCGCGCCGCGCCGTACGTCTCCTTCCCGCTCGTAGCGTCTTTGAAGATGATGAAGTAGTCCGTCTCCCCCTGCTCGAGGATCGGATCGATGCGGAACTCCCGGCCTTGCAGCGTGAAGACGAGCGCGCCCGGCGAGACTTCGTTGCTGGTCATGCCGAGGACGTTCGTGATCGGGATCTTCTTCGGAGGGTTGTACGGCTCGAAGCGCGCTTCGACGCGTGAGCCTGGATCGACCGGAAAATACTCCAGTCCCGGAAAGTGCTTGCGTGCCTCGGCCCCTATATCGCGCACGCGGATCCCGAAGCGCGGTCCGTGCTTTGCGTCCTCGCGCCGGATGGCGACGAACGACAGCGTCCCCGTGCGGACGACAGTCGGCTTCGGCTCCATATCGTTGTTCAGCGCGACCGCCGCGGTTACCGGCTTTCCTTCGATCGTCAGCGACGGGTTCGGCTGGAGGTTCACCTTTCCGCCCTGGAGTACGAACTGCGCCGGAACGGGCGGTTTCGAAGGAAGGGAAACATCATTGTTCCCGTCGGTGAGCCAGTAGAGACCGGCCAGGGTCAGCCAGCCGTCGGGCGCTTTCAGCCGTTCGGCACGGTGCGCGCGCCATGTTTCGACGTCTTTTTGATGCGATGAGCCGTCGAGCGCTCCGGCGGGAGGCTCGTAGCGGCAGGCGGCGAAGAGCAGGAGGATGGCGAAGAAGCGTTTCATTGGTCGGATAGGATACTCAAACCTTGGTTTCCAATTGTCGCAGAGCCGTGTCCAATCGGGGTGAGCAATGTTGCGCCCTTCCCGGTCCGGCTGCCGGAGCTTGATGCGGTGATACCCACCTTTAATGAGGAGCACCGTCTTCTTGCCGCGATTCGCGGCGGCGACCGCAGCGCCGCGGAAGAGCTCGTCGATCGAACCTACTCCTCAGTCTTTGCATCGCTTTTCCGCCTTTGCGGCGACCGCGATCTGGCCGCCGACCTGACACAGGAAACGTACCGAAAGGCGTGGGAAGCGCTTCCCGGATTCGACGGCCGGTCGCAGTTTTTCACCTGGCTCTACCGCATCGGCTACACGACGTTTCTCAATCACATCCGCCGGCCGCGGCTGATGAAGTCGCTCGACGACGAGAACGCGCCGGAGATGCCGGACAGCGCACCCGCCGCCGACGAGGTGCTGAGCAACGCCGAGGAGGGCGAACACCTTCGTGCAGCGGTGCTCTTACTCCCCGAAGATCTGCGTTTCACGGTGACTGCCCATTTCTGGGGCGGTCTGGCAGTCAAGGAGATCGCGGCGATCGAAAAGATCACCACCGTTGCGATCCGAAAACGGCTGCACAAAGCGTTCTCACTGCTGGAAGAAGCCCTCGGCGGGAACGTTGAGGAAGAAAGACAATGACACGGAACCGCAAAGCTGACCTGCAGCGGAAGCTGGCCATGGCGCCGGTGGCGACGCCACCCGCCGGGCTGGCCGGCCGCATCAAGAGCGAAATCCCTTCAAACATGGGATTCGAATCCGAACGAACGCAATCGCGGAAGTCCGCGATGTTCAATCTCCGCATCGCCGCGTCGATCATCCTGCTCTGCTCATCGCTCTACCTCGTGCTGCATCTTCTCTCGCGGACCGACTCGAACATGCGATCAATGCCGATTGCCGACGACAAGACTGCTGCCACCGCGCCCCGCGCGGCTGTAGCGCTCCCGAACACACCTCCGGAACCGGGAAGCGCCCGCGAGCAGCCCCGCACCGATCTTCCGGTGATGCCGAGCGCGCCGCCGCCGACAAGCGTGGCCGCCATTCCGAACCCCCGGATCGCGGAAGCGAAACGGAGAGAAGCCGACGGCATGTCGACAGGCAACGCGTCCTACACCAGCTCCGTTGACAACGAAGTGCCGGCCGTCAAGCCCCAACCAATCGTCGCCGAGGCGGCGCCCGCCGCGGCTGCCGCTGCGCCTCCGCCTCAACCTTCCCTCGCTCTGGATCAGGCGGCGCCGGCGGGTGGTGCCGCCGAGGGGCGCGTCTTCGCACCCGAACGCTCGGTTGCCAAGGCCGCTGCTCCCCAGGAGCGCCTCGCCGCGCGCGACGATGCTCCGGTCAGGAACTTCGTGGCAATCCAGGAGGCAATCTCGCATGGCGCCACGCTACGTCATCTCGACACCTCGGCGATCGTGCAGCATTTCGCGGCGCCCGAGCGTCCTCCAGCCGATCTCCGGGTCGAGCTCGAAGCCTCGGCCGCACCTCTCAACGCCTCCAAGTGGCTGCTGCGCGTATCCGTCGATGGTCCCGCGACAAACGCCACGTCGATCGATCTCGAGTTCGGCGGCGCGGTCGCCGCGCATCACGCGCTGACCGGTTCGCCCGCTCCCAACGAGACCGCGTTGTACGAGATCGAATTCAAACCGAACGCCACACCCGATCAGACCATCGCCACCGTCCGGGCTGGTAAAACCGAGGGCGTCGTCCGCGTAACCGATCTCCGCCGCTGGAACGCCGCGTCGACGAGGATGAAACGCGCCTCGCTGGCGGCAACGTGGGCGCACACGCCGCAGTCACACACGCAATCCGAGGCGATCGTAGCCAAAGCGCGCGAGGCACACATCGACGACCTGGCGGACATCGTCGAGCGCGTTGAGCGGAATCAGTAGTTACGCGGTTGCGCGGTCTCGAAGTTGCGCGGTCTCGCGGTGCCGGGACGTTGAAACACCCCGAGACCGCGCAACCCAATTCACCTCGGCCGTCCGCCGCCGAAGTTGCGTACCGACTGGAAGTGTACGTCGAAGTAACGTGCCGCGGCGCGCACCGCGCGGGAAACGGTCCAGGCGTCTTTCGACGGGATCCGCTCCAGCGCCAGGCGCATGTTTTCGGGCAGCTTGGCCCGGCAACTGCGGCAGAGGGCGGTGCCGATCGTCTTGTTGAGGTCGCAACGGGGGCAGCGAGGAGTCTTGGCGAGGCCGGAGACCTGCTCCTTCGTCAATGTCATCGTATCCCTCTCTTTCTCGGGCAGGTTATTGTTACATGAATACGAACCAGCCACACCATCGGTTCCCGGTGCATTAGAATCCACGCCGATTTCCGAGGAGGGCATCCGCATGGGCGAACACGTCGAATTTCCGTCGAACGGCCACACCTGTCAGGGGTATTTCGCCGGCAAGGGGCCGGGCATCGTCGTCATTCAGGAGTGGTGGGGACTGGTGCCCCACATCGAGCAAATCGTCGATCGGTTTGCCGGCGAAGGCTTCTCCGCCATCGCTCCCGACCTCTATCACGGCAAGACCACGACCTCCCCCGACGAGGCCGGGCGGATGCTGATGGAGCTCGATGCGGAGCGCGCCGAAAAAGAGATCGCCGCTGCCGGCGACTATCTCCTCGGCCGTCCCGAGTGCACATCGAAGTCGTACGGCGTCATCGGCTTCTGCATGGGCGGCGCGCTGGCGCAGTTCACGGCCACGAAGGAGAAAAACGTCGGCGCCGCGGTCAGCCTCTACGGCGGGTTCAAAAAGACCGACTTCCCCTGGGCGAACCTCGCCGCTCCGATCCTCCTGATCTATGCCGAGGACGACCAAGGCGTTCCGGTCGAGAAAGGGCGCGCGCTGGCGAAACAGCTGGAAGGGATGGGAAAGCGCGTGCAGCTTGTCAGCTACCCCAACACCAACCACGCCTTCTTCAACGACACCGGCAGAAACTACAACGCCGAGGCAGCAGCCGACGCCTGGAAGAAGGCGATCGCCTTCTTCCGCGCCAACGTAACGTAGTGCCGGCGCTTCGCGTAATCGTCTTCGTTGCGCTGCTCGTTTTCTGCGTCACGCCGTGGGGATCGCCGCCGGTCGCGCTGACGCTCGGATTGGCGCTGGCGCTGACGCTCGGCCATCCCTTCCCGGCGCGCAATTCGAAGGCGACGAAGCTGCTGC
>JADGNY010000100.1 GCA_017883235.1 Thermoanaerobaculia bacterium
ATGTGGAGCGCTGGCGTCCCGCCGCTGCGTTCACGGCGCGACACTGCCCTGACGTCCGATCACGATTCCCGTGAGCTGGAAGTCGTTCTCTTCATCGACCTCGATCGGAGCGTAGCGTTCATTGCAGCTGAGAAGGCGGATACGGCCGGCGCGGAGCTCGAGCTGTTTGACGAGGGTTATGCCTGCGACGCGACAGACGACGACTCGCTTCGCCGCATCACGAATGGCACGCGTGGGCACAACGAAGAGGAGGTCGCCATCGAGGATGCCCGCTTCGATCATCGAGTCGCCGGCGGCCTGAAAGACAACTCGCGCGCCACGGAGGTAGTACGACCGTGGCACCTCCGCGGTGCGTTGGACGATTGCATTCGGGGCCGATTGCGCTTCGATGACCGAAGTGCGAACGGCGGCGCGAAGATAGTCGATGACGCGGCGAACCTCGGCTCGCTGCTCGGCGTCGAGGACGAAGGCCGGCTCGTCAAGCAGCGTCCCGACGCTCTCGCCGACCGCGTGCGCGAGCCGGACGACGGTTTCAAACGCCGGCTGCGCGTGAACGCCACTAAGGACACGGCTAAGCGTTTCCGGCGTCACCCCCGCCGTCGCGGCGATTGCGTTCTGCGTACGCCCGCTCGCATCGACGGCGGCACGCAGCCGTTCACGCCAACTCACCAATCGAACGTACTTCAATCGCGAAACCCCATCGACGTTGCCTTCCACCGAGGTTCCCTCGGACAGAAGCATGCGTATCGCGGTTCCGCCCTCCTCTACGATCTCGTCGGCCACAGATCAGGAGATCGTGTAATTGGTCCCAGGGGTCTCTCTCCCATTTGTAGAGAAGGTCGACCATGAGCAATTTGCCAGGAAGTCGGGAAATCGCAATCAGATGTCCCTCTCATTAAGGGTGGGCCAACAGAACTGCTGCTCGTTATGAGCCATACCAAAGAGCAATTGGAAGCCGGAATCACGGGCTATCTGGCGTTCTGCCATCGGGAGCGTACGGCCGCCCGTGCTTCGGAGCTGGCCGGTTTTCTCGGGATTGCTTATCGCACTCTGAGGCGCGTCTGCAATCGCGTTCTCGGTGTATCGGTGAACGTAGCCATTCGGGCAGGGCAAGTGGAACAGGCTGCGCACCTTCTTCGCGAAACGGACCTGCCAATCGACGAGATCGGGCTCTTGGCGGGCTTCGGCGACCGCCGGACGTTCTTTCGCGCAATCCGCCGCGAGTTTGGGTGCTCACCATCAGCCGTCCGGAAGGATGGCCAATATTTCCCCTCGACGGACGGGCTGAAGGAGCCTATCCTTTTGTAACTACACACACACAGCAGTCAGGAGGGAACGATGTGCAAGACAGTTCTGGCCCTGGTACTGGTTCTTCTTTCGACGGCGTTGTATGCCGCCAAGCCGGTGACTGATGGACCGATGCCTTCACCCGACGATTACACGGTGCTTGCGGGAAAGGTCACGATCGGGACGATCGACGCGCACATGATCGGCGTCCTCGTCGACGACGGCGGACCGTATCGCCATCTGTTCCGGCTCTGGACCGAGGCACCGCTCAAGACGTTCCGCGTATCAAGCCAGAGCGCCAGCATTGAGTTCCGGGGTGACGAGCTGGTCGTCATGGCGGCGGATCAGGAGTGGTTTTATGCACTGGTGACCGCCGCCGGCGATCGCCACGCGCCCCGGCAGCCTATCGGGTTGACCGGTGCACGTTACGTTGGCTACGGTCTGAATCACGAGATTCGCCCTGTCGCGGCGCGGATGCCCGGCACCGGCCGGCATATCGTTGCGCTCGACTCCTGCGACGACTTCGACAGTTGCGTGTTCAACCTCGATTACGGCGTCGGAGGCGGAGCCGGCGGATCTTGTGACTCCGGGGGTCCTAACTCGTCGCAATGCTCGACCTCAAACACGCACGGCTCCTGCTCGGTTAGCTGCAGTTATGGCTACGCCTGCTGCACAAACGCCACGGGTACCGCCAACGCAAACTGCCGCTGCGTAAACTGATTCATCGGTCGCCATCGGGCGCGCGATGGTTTACCCTTCGCGCGCTCATCCCATGGCTACCCGAAAATCGAAAGATCAGACTTCCTTCACACCCCCGCCGCCCATCATCCCCGAGGTCGAGCATCAGGCTGTGGCCGACTTTGCGCGGAAGGCGTACCTCGACTATTCGATGTACGTCATCCTCGACCGCGCGCTGCCTCATGTCGCCGACGGCCTGAAGCCGGTGCAGCGCCGCATCGTCTATGCGATGTCGGAGCTGGGGCTCGGGCCGAATGCGAAGCCGAAGAAGTCGGCGCGTACGGTTGGCGACGTCATCGGCAAGTTTCATCCGCACGGCGACACGGCCTGCTACGACGCCATGGTGCTGATGGCGCAGCCGTTCTCGATGCGCTATCCGCTGGTGGAAGGGCAGGGGAACTTCGGCTCTCCCGACGATCCAAAAGAGTTCGCGGCCATGCGCTACACCGAGGCCAAGCTCTCGAAGTTCGCGCAGTCGCTTTTGTCAGAGCTGGAACAGGGGACGGTCGACTGGGGGCAGAACTTCGACGGGACGCTGCGCGAGCCGAAGCTTCTGCCGTCGCGGCTGCCGCACGTGCTCCTCAACGGCGCCTCGGGGATCGCCGTCGGCATGGCCACCGATATCCCATCGCACAACGTGCGCGAGGTGGTCGGCGCCTGCATCGAGCTGCTCGACAATCCCGACGCCACCATCGCCCAGCTCACCAAGCACATCAAAGGGCCCGATTTTCCGACCGAGGCCGAGATCATCACGCCGCTCGCGGAGATCCGCGAGATGTACAAAACCGGCAACGGCTCGATCCGGCAGCGCGCGAAGTGGGACGTTGAAAACGGCGACATCGTGATCTCCGCTCTGCCGTTCATGGTCTCCGGCTCGAAGGTGCAGCAACAGATCGCGGCGCAGATGAACGCCAAGAAGCTGCCGATGGTCGAGGACATGCGCGACGAGTCGGATCACGAAGACCCGACCCGCATCGTGCTCGTGCCCCGCTCGAACCGCGTCGATCTCGATGAGGTGATGGCGCATCTGTTCGCTACGACCGATCTGGAGCGGAGCTACCGCGTGAACATGAACATGATCGGCCTGAACGGCCGGCCGCGGCTCTATCCGCTGAAGGATCTGCTGAGCGAGTGGCTGGAGTTCCGGATCGAGACGGTGCGGCGGCGATTGCAGCACCGGTACGACCATGTCAACGCCCGCATCCACATCCTCGACGGCTATCTCATCGCCTATCTCAACGTCGACGAGGTGATCCGCATCATCCGCCGCGAGGACGAGCCGAAGCCGGTGCTGATGACGCGCTTCAAGCTGTCGGATCTGCAGGCCGAGGCCATTCTCGAATTGAAGTTGCGGTACCTCAACAAGCTTCAGGAGATGGAGATCCGCGGTGAGCAGGCCAAGCTCCAGGCCGAGCGCGCGGAACTCGAAAAGGTCCTCGGCTCGAAGACGCGCCTCCGCAAGCAGGTGCGCGACGAGCTGGAAAAAGATGGTGCCGAGTTCGGCGACCGCCGCCGCTCGCCGATTGTGGAGCGCGAGGCGGCCAAAGCGCTCGATGCCGCGGCGCTGATTCCGTCGGAGCCAGTGACGGTGGTGCTGTCCGAAAGGGGATGGATCCGCGCCGGCAAGGGGCACGAGCTCGATCCGACGACGTTGCAGTACAAGTCGGGCGATGCCTTCCTGCACGCGGCGCGCGGCCGCAGCAACCAGCTCGCGGTCTTCATCGACTCGATGGGGAGGACGTATTCGCTGCCGGCGCATGAGCTGCCGTCGGCGAAGGGACACGGCGAGCCGTTGACGGCGTTCACGTCGCCCGCGCCCGGCGCGACCTTCGTGGCGGTGCTGATGGGCGATGCGGAGGATCTCTGGCTGCTGGCGACCGACGACGGCTACGGTTTCGTGGCCCGGCTGGAGGATCTGATCACCGACCGCAAGGCAGGCAAGGCGGTGGTGAACGTGAACGACGGGGCGACGGTGCTGCGGCCACAGCGCGTGACCACCATGGAGACCGACCGCGTGGCCGCGGCGACGACGAGCGGGAAGCTGCTGCTGTTCGAGGCCGTGGAGCTGCCGCTGCTGGCCCGCGGCAAGGGCGTGCAGACGATCAAGCTGCACAAGACGGAGCTCTTTCCGGAGAAGGTGGCCGGTATCGCGGTCGTGGCCGCCGACGGGACGCTGGTGGTGCAGGCAGGCAAGCGACACACGAATCTGAAGGGGGCCGATCTCGAGCCGTACATCGGCAAGCGGGCCCAACGCGGGTTGAAACTGCCACGCGGATTTCAGAATGTGACGGCGGTTCGTCCATGGAGCGATCGGGAAGGGCGTACACCGGATCAGGTGATGTAACTGCCGCTTCGCGCGCGTACGTGCGTCTTTCGCCACACGGCACAGACAAGAGTGTCTGTGCCACATTGCCCCTCGGTACTTGCTGAAGTAATGGAGTCTTCGCTGGATCCAATGTGGCACAGACACTCTTGTCTGTGCCTGGCGGCGAAGCCGCGCCTTCGCCGGCTGAAGCCAGGGGCGATGGTTCTCACATGGGGCTCCTCAGACGCGCGCGAGGCGCGCTACAATCGGCGCGCCGGTGCGCAGGAGAAGAATATGAAACGCTCCATCTTCATGATTGCGGCACTGCTGCCGCTCGCGGCGATGGCCGCGGGGCGGGTGACGGCGAAGGATCTCGCCGCCATCCGCGCCGTGCTCGACAATCAAGTGGCCGCCTGGAACCGCGGCGACATCGATACCTACATGTCCGGCTATGCCCAGAGCGACGACACGATGTTCGTCGGCACCGACGTCACGCGCGGCTGGACAAAGGTGCGCGACCGATACAAGGCGAAGTACGACTCCCGCACGAAGATGGGAACGCTGACGTTCTCCGACCTCGATCTCCGCCCCCTCGGCGACCACGACGTCGTCGTCACGGGGGCGTGGCTTCTGACGCGCGAAGCGGATGCGCCGCACGGGAGGTTCACGCTGATCTTCCACCGCCGGGCGGAGGGGTGGCGGATCGTGTACGACCATTCGTCGTGAGGCAGTAGCTCAAACTGTCATCCTGAGGCTGCCGGAGCCGCTGAGCCGAAGGCGAAGCTGGCGGAGGACGCCGAAGGACCCCCAAGTTGGTAACCCGGAAAGGGCGGTGGAATGTCGACTATTCCGCCGCCCAACCGGGATACAACTTGGGGGTCCTTCGACCGTCCTGCGCCGCGCAATCGCTTCGCGATTACACGGCTCCGGCGGCTCAGGATGACGGTGAATGAAATCGAAATGCACGTAGCCCCCTCACCGAAAGCTAATCGGTATGTCGTCCATCGTCAGCACGCCCGGTTTTGCGCTGACCACTCGCGGGATGGCGTTCACGACCATCGCCGCCGTGGCGCGGTCGCCGTGGATGCCGCCTTTGATGACCATCTCGACGTCCGGGACGCCGTGCACGATCACGCGGTCGGCGGCGACATCCTCGGCGCCGACATACATCCGCAGCTCGAGGCTGACGTTGATCTTGCCGCGGCCGTAGATGGTTTGATGGACGCCGGCGACCTGGCCGGCGGCGCAGGTGAGGTACTGCGTCTTCACTTCGCGCTCGGCGATGATCGGCTCGATCTTCTCGTCGCTGACCGATTCGAATTCGGCGCCGAGGCCTTTGCCAACCATCATCAGCGACTCGCGAAGGCCCATGTGCTTGATCTTGCCGGCATCGACGGCGGCGCGGAACTCATCGGGGGTCATGCCGGCGCCGACTTTGCGCTGCAGTGGTTCTCTTCTTGTCGACGCGTTCTGGATGCGGATGATCTCGACCGAGTCGATGCGCTGGCAGACGGAGGTGACGGTCAGCGGAAGCTTGTCCATCACGAAGCCGGGATTGACGCCGGTGCCGAGGAGCGTGACGTTTTTCGAGCGGGCGGTCTGCTGCAGCTCTTCGCGGATCTGCTGATCGAGCGGGAAGGACAACTCCTCGCAGGTGGAGACGACGTGGCAGCCGCGCTCGAGCAGATCCTTGAGCTGGCCGGAGACGTCGCGCAGGCGTGAGCCGGTGGAGTGGCAGACGACGTCGGCCTTCGCTTCGAGCTCGCGCGTGATTTTGACGCCGACCTCGCGGTCGAGTCCGATGACTTCGCCGAGGTCTTTGCCGATTTTGTTGGGGTCGACGTCGACCGCGGCGACGACGCGCAGCCACGGTTTGGTGAGCAGCAGCCGCGCGATCTCCGCGCCGATGGGCCCGATGCCGTACTGCGCCACCGTGATGGGTTGAACGGGATTCATGAGCACCTCGTGAGCAAAGTGGCGGGATTGTAGTGGATTAGTGCGTGGTGCGGCTCTGCCTATCGGAGCCGCTGCCGAATGGTGAGCGAATAAGCCCCGTCGAACCTTCACGTGGCTCGGATCCGTTCCTCGTTCTGATCGACGCAGAGCCGAGCATGCGGTCGGCTAACTACTCGAATAGCGGTAGGCTCGTGAAACGGCAAATCTGTCACGACACGACGCGGGTCTCCAGGCAGGCGCTCGGTGAAGTGTGCCCTGCAACCTATCCCAACCGCTCGAATCTGATCCACTTTCTCAGCTGGTACTTGGCTTGACACGCACAACAGTTCACGATCATTCCTTCATTAGCCCCTTGCTCTAACTTATGAACGTCAAGCCAGTTATCACTTCCGCATTTCTCACACTTCATATTGTGCTGCAGCAGTTTGTGCTCAGATACGCCAGGTATGTCAGTCTCAATGTACTCGTGTATCGCTCCACATCGTTTGTTCGGACACGTAACCAACGGGTTTCGACCAGCGCGCTCCGTCCTTTGAACGATTGGACGGCCGCAAGCGATACATTTGAAATATGCTTTTTCGGCAAGTCCACGGCCGCTAAGCGTGTCACCCCTGAACTTCTCCACGAACGGGAGCAATTTCAGCAAGCGCTTGCGGAGGTGACTCGGATCGTGGGGCCTTTGGTCAGTGCGTGCGTGCAGGTAGAAGCCAAGCTTGTGATACACCTTTCGCAGCAAATCTTTCCCGATTCCGCTCTGTCGCCCCAAGACAATCATCTGAGTTGGCGCAACGCCAGGTGCCGGCTGCTCACCAATCCTAATTTCAGAATCATGCGCTACTGTCGGATCGATGTCTGCGATCATGTCGATGATGTCAGCAGGGCGCCAGACATCTCCCTCGATAACGTTGTCAGGTAGCTCATCCTTGTATTGAGGGATTAAGCCGTAAAACAGATGTTCAATGGAGTAACGTATCTCTAACGCAGCGTACCGAAGGTGATCAACTTCTCCCGACTCTAGCAGGCGGTGTGCTTTATCGAGATGTTCCATAGCATGGCGATGGATGCTCATCAGGTCCTTCGTGATTGAATAGCTAATGGTTCAGCGTCCATCGTGAGAATGCACATAGCGATTACTATATTTCTGGCAGTAGCGACAGCTCGCCTACGTCAACCAATGGGATCATTACTGATCTGTGCCGGCGAACAACGCAGGCTGCTTTTGCGGCCCCTCCTCCTCCTCATCATCCTCATCGACAAAGTTCGACATGCCGATCCCCGCTAGCCGGTAGCGGCTTTGCGGCGGAAAATCGAAGCGCGTCAAAAGCTCGGCACCGATGCGCGCGAGGTCGTCGCCGCTCGACGGGATCGATTCCGGCGTCAGGCGCCGCGTGGCGGTCTTGAAATCGCCGGTGCGGAGTTTCACCGTGACCGTACGGCCGACCAGTTGCTTGTCGCTGAGCGCCGTCCAGAGTTTCTGGGCTTCTTCGCGGATGTAGTCCGCGACCTCGTCGAGCGTGATGTCTTTGGCGAAGGTGTTCTCGCTCGACCACGACTTCCGTTTCTGCGATGGCACCACCGGCGATTCGTCGATGCCGCGGGCCAGCTCCCAGAGGCGCGTTCCCCATTTGCCGAAGCGGGCCACGAGCTGATCGGCGGTGAACGAGTGCAGGTCGGCGACGGTGGCGATCCCCATGTCGGTGAGGATCTTCTCCGTCGCTTTCCCGACGCCGGGGATCTTGCGCACATTCAACGGCATGAGGAAGCGCTCAACCTGATGCGGTCGGATGACGAAACAGCCGTCGGGCTTCTTCCAGTCGCTGGCGATCTTGGCCAGGAACTTGTTCGGCGCTACGCCCGCCGAGGCGGTGAGGTGGGTTTCGGTCTTGATCTCGCGCCGGATCGTCTCCGCGGTCTCCGTTGCCGTCGGAATGCCGGTCAGCTCCTCGGTGACGTCGAGATAGGCCTCATCGAGCGAGAGCGGCTCCACGAGCGGCGTGTGGCGATGAAAGATCTCGCGGATCTGCCGCGACACTTCCCGATACTTGTCGAAGTTGGGATGGATGAACGTCCCCTCGGGGCAGAGCCGCATGGCGCGCGTGGCCGGCATGGCCGAGTGGACGCCGAACTTGCGCGCCTCGTACGACGCCGCGCAGACGACGCTCCGCTCCCCCGGCCAGCCGACGATGACCGGCGTCCCCCGCAACTCCGGCCGGTCGCGCTGCTCGACCGAGGCGTAGAAGGCATCCATGTCGATGTGGATGATCTTTCTCATGGCCCTAAACAGATGTCACGCGAAGCCGCGAAGAACGCGAAGATAGGTGGTATATGCATCTTTTTCTTCGCGCCTTCGCGTCTTCGCGTGACAACAGTGAACATCACAACCCCAGCGTTCCTCGTCGACCGCACCATTGTTGAGCAAAACTGTGCTCGTATGCGCACGAAGGCCCGCTCCTCGGGGGTGGCTTTCCGCCCGCACGTGAAGACGCACAAGACCATCGAGATCGGGCGGATGCAGCATGGCGGCGAGACCGGTCCGATCACCGTTTCGACCATGGCCGAGGCCGAGTTCTTCGCCGATGCCGGCTTCCGCGACATCACCTACGCGGTGCCGATCGCACCCGAAAAACTGCCCCGCGTGGCGTCCCTGGCGGCACGGATGGAGCGGCTGAATATCCTGCTCGACAGCCACGCCGCTCTACGCGCGGTAGAAGAGTTTCACGCCGCGCAGGGGACCGTCTTCGACGTCTTCCTCAAGGTCGACTGCGGCTACCACCGCGCCGGCGTCGATCCGAACGATCCCGACAGCGCGACGCTGGCCATCGCCCTCGCCAATTCGCCCGCCGTTCACTTCCAGGGATTGCTCACGCACGCCGGCCATTCCTACAACGCGCACGACGTCGACGAGATCCGTCGCATCGCCGCCGAGGAGACCTCGTCGCTGACGCGATTCCGCGCGCTGATCGGGCTGGACGACTTGACTCGCAGCATCGGCTCGACGCCGACGACGTCGGTCGTCGATACGTTCACCGATACCGACGAGGTGCGTCCCGGCAACTACGTCTTCTTCGATGCATTCCAGGCGACGCTTGGGTCATGCTCGATCCATGACGTCGCCGTCTCGGTGCTTGCCACGGTGGTTGGTTCCTATCCCGAACGGGGAGAGGCGATCATCGACGCGGGGGCTTTGGCGTTGTCGAAGGATGTCAGTCCCGAGCATCTCGATCCGAACTTTGGATATGGCATCGTCTGCGACGTTGCTCTACACCCTTTGGCCGCGCGGCTCGTATCGCTATCGCAGGAGCATGGGAAGGTGAAGATGGCTGCGCCGCCGGTGGTTGGTACGCGCGTCCGCATCGTTCCCAATCATTCCTGCCTCACCGCTGCGATGTATGACCGCTATCACGTCATTGATGGCGATGCGATCGTCGATGAGTGGCGGCCGGTGCGGGGGTGGTGATTCAGGAAGACAACGAATCGGCCCACGCGGGGTAGGGATCTGTCGATCTCGCGGCTCTCCTACGTATGGCCCCAAACATCAAATACGTAATCGTGGTCATGCTCGAGAACCGTTCGTACGACAACATCCTCGGCTGGCTGTACAACCCGAATAACGCGCCGCCGTTTCAGTATCCGCCGGCGGGACAGAGCAACCTGAATGGCCTCTGCTGCAACAACGTCAACCCGAATCCAGCGGGCGGTACACCGATACTGGCCGAGAATCAGACTGATGCGACCATCATCGGCGGAACGAGCTATCCGCCGACGACGAATCCTGTTTACGATCCAGGGGAATGGTTCGGCGACATGGCCCAGCAGATCACCGGCTCGGCATTGATTCCGAAATCCAATCCTTACGAAGACTACACGCCCCAGGCCTCGGGGTTGATGCAGGGCTTCACGACGAACTACCTGAGCCCCGTCCCCGCAAGCTATCCATGGACGCTCCCGCCGCCCGCGGGAACGAGCGCGCAGGCGGTGATGAACTACTTCACGCCGGCACAGCTTCCGGTGACGTCGTTCCTGGCAAACAACTTCGGGGTATGCGACCAGTGGTTCGCTTCCGTGCCGACGCAGACGTATGCGAACCGTACCTTCGCGCTCTGCGCGGCGCCGGGTATGGGGACGATTCCAAACGTCCCCGGCACGGTCAGTTGGGTGAACGACTACTGGTACATCCAGGGCTTTGTCGGCGGCGACGGGACTCTCACCGGGCCGGCCCTGTCGGTCCTCCAGCAGCTCGATGCCATGAATCCCGCTGGAAACGGGAAGGCGAACTGGAAGGTCTACTTCCACGACTATTCGATCGCTTACGAGACGGTGCTGTACGTCCAAAGTCAGTCCGCGAATGACCCTAACATCAACGTGGCGACGTTTGACACCACCGACTGGGGGACGACCCGGCCGCATCAGCTCACCCAACCGACCGGGAACACCTTCCTGGAGGATCTCGCGGCGTCCCCCTGTTCGTTGCCTCCTCTTTCCTTCATCGAGCCGCGCTACTTCATGGGCTACCCGCAGGACAAGAATGCGTCGACACCCTACGCTGCGCCGAATAGCAACCATCCCGGCGGAGCATCCTACCCCCCGCTTCCACCGACAAATGTAACCCCGCCGATCGACGTATTGAGCGGTGAGCTGTTTCTCATGCAGGTCTACAACGCGCTGCAGGCGAACCCTTCGGTGTGGAACGAGACGCTGCTCATCGTTACGTACGACGAGCATGGCGGGCTCTACGACCACGTTCCGCCTCCGCTGGCGACGCCACCGGGACAGTTGAACACCTCACCGAATGCGACGACGATCCCGGCCGCGCAGGACCCGGATGATCCGGCGGCGAACAATTTCAATTTCAACGTCCTCGGCGGGCGGGTGCCGGCGATCATCGTGTCACCGTATGTGACGCAAGGCTCGACGATTCGCGACCCGGGCGGCGCGCCGTTCGATCACACATCGATCGTCAAGACCTTGTGGGACATATTCGCCCTCGGCTCGTCGCCGGCCTCGCTCACAGGCCGCGATGCGGCCGCTCCGAGCCTCGTTCCGTTGCTCTCCGATACCGCGGTGAATACCACCGGCGCGTTTTCGGGCCTGATCGTCGCCGGGCCGAGCTTCCTCGTGTTCTCACAGCCGTCCCCAACTCAGCCGCAGACTGTGGTCGTCTCCGCCGGTGGCTCGATCGAACTCACCGCAACCTCACAGACGGATTGGCTCTCGGTCTCCCCGGCGTTGCCGGCAACCGGCGAGACCCTGACGCTCGCCGTATCGATCGACGCGAGCAACGTGCCGTCGTCGTCCGGTACGTACAACGGCTCCATCACGATCGCCGGTTCCAACGTGACCTCGCTGGAGATTCCGGTGACACTGGTCGTGTCATTGAATGAGTAAAGACGGTCTCATCTGCGTACAACTGCGTCATCTGCGGATTAACGTCCAGTACGACGTCATCAACAGCGGCGAAATTGTCAGCGAATGGCGCCCGGTGAGGGGATGGTGATCGGTGATACTGCGGGTATGAAAACAGCCGTGTCGATTCCGGATGACGTTTTTGAAAAGGTGGAGCGGCTCGCCAAGCGCGGCCGCCGGTCAAGGAGCGAGGTGTTCACAGCGGCACTGCGTGAGTATGTTGCGCGGCACTCTCCCGATGAAGTGACGGAAGCCATCAATCGAGTCTGCGCCGAAGTGGATCAGACGGAAGACATCAAGTTTTTGAACGCCGCCGCTCGGCGACTGCTAAAGAAGGTCGAGTGGTAATCTCGCAAGGAGAGATCTGGTGGGCTGATCTGCCGGAACCGGCCGGATCGGAGCCAGGCTTAAGGCCAGTAGTCGTTGTACAAAGCGACGAGTTCAATCGAAGCCAGATCGCAACGGTGATGTGCGTTCCGCTAACGGGCAGTTTGCGATGGGCGAACGCGCCGGGCAACGTTCTGTTGACCTCACGTACCACGGGACTTCCGAAAGAATCGGTGGCGAACGCTTCACAGGTTTTTACGTTCGACAAGACGTTGTTGATCGAACGTGTTTCCAAGCTCCCGGGGGCGAAGGTCGAGCTCATATTCGCCGGCATTGATCGGGTCTTAGGCCGAACCTAACGTCCCTGTAACTGCCGCAGCGCTGCCGTCTTTAGCTGCATGTTCGATCCCGCCCGTGCGATGGATCGGACCTCGGACTCCGGCAGCGTCGGCAGGATGCGCAGGGCGTAGGCGGGAGGGGTTTTGGCGTTGTGGATCAGGCCGAGGCGGACGTCGAGGTTGGACATCCACTGGGTGGTCTTGATGATCACGTCGGCGATCTGGAAATTGAGGAAGGACGACTTGGCCAGGCGGGCCACCTCGTCGACGGTGAGGCGGGGATTGCGGAGGATCGAGAGGAGGACGCGGGGATCGTTGTCCTGGAGCAGGAGCGCGCGCTCGGTGCGGTCGGCCTTTACCGCCAGCAGGATCTTCTCCATCTGCGAGAGGGCGCGGACGCGGTCCCAGATATTCTGTTTCTTCTCGATGGTTTCATCCGAGGAGTCGTCGGCGGGTCTGGCCATCAGGCGCGCGACGTGTTCGTCCGGGTTTCCGTCGATGGAGAGGGCGATTCCTTCCGGGAGAATGGCCACCACCGTGGCGCGGGTGAACGATTCGCCGCCCCAGGGACCGCGCAGCGTCACCAGGAGCGTGGCGTTGAGTGCCACCGTCTCGGAGGTCGTGAGACGAAGTCCTCCCATCGACAGGTTGGTGCGCTGCTCTTCGCGCAGCTCCTCCTCACTCTCGAATTCGGCGGTGAAGGCGGCGGAGGCGGTGCGGCTGACGTTCATGATGGTTAGAGCATCCGACGCTCTGATTCTACCGTTGCTGCGTTCGGAGCGCTGGCGTCTCGCCGGCTGGCCCGGAGGCGTCTCGCCTCCGCGCGTACCGCGAATGTATGGCGACTTGCCCCCTTGGCGGCGAGACGCACGCGGTCGGGTAGGGAAATCGTGGGTGACGACACTCTATTGATGAAGGGAGGCAGGTATGTCGCCGCACGATGTAGGTAATTGGGGGATTCGTCGCTCTCTTCGTCGGCCTGATCGGATACCTCGTCGCCAACAGGCTCCCTGCGCTGTATCGATACCGGCGAATCATTCTCGTCGCAGGCGGTCTCCTGTTTCTGGTCAGTCTTTATGTCGACAGGGCTGACCTCGTCAGTAGTTTCAGGGCCGGATGGGATCTCGCCTGTCCCAGTCGTTGAGGATGGACGTTAGTCGGTCTCGTGCAAGTGTTTGGTGTCACGTAACGCGGAGGCGAGACGCCTCCGGGCCAGCCGGCGAGACGCCAGCGCTCCTGGCGCTTCGCACTTGAATCCACTGCTCGCGCAAGGACAAACGTAGGTCGGACTCCTCCGGCATCGAGCGGGAGCTGTCTGGCGTCGAGCCGGAGCTGTCCGGCTTTCTGCCGGGGCTGTCCGGCACTGGGCCGCTGCTTCCCGGCACTGAGCCGGTACTCTCCGGCATCGAGCCGGCGCTTCCCGGTACTGAGCCGGCACCGCCCGGCACTGAGCCGGCATGGCCCGGCACTGAGCCGGCACCGCCCGGCAATGAACCGGCATCACCCGGCATTGAGCCGGCGTTTCCCGGCACTGAGCCGGCGTTTCCCGGCAATGAGCCGGCATCTCCCGGCATCGGGCCGGCGCTTCCCGGCATCAAGCCGGCACTTCCCGGCATCGAGCCGGCATTTCCCGGCAATGAGCCGGTGCTTCCCGGCACTAAGCCGGCGCCTCCCGCCACTGAGCCGGTGCTTCCCGGCATTGAGCCGGCGTCTTCCGGCTTTGAGCCGGCGTCTCCCGGCATTGAGCCGGAGATTCCCGGCATCGGGCCGGCGCTTCCCGGCATCAAGCCGGAGTCTCCCGGCATTGGGCCGACGTTTCCCGGTATTAAGCCGGCGCCTTCCGGCATCGAGCCGGCGCCTCCCGGCATCATGCCGGCGCTTCCCGGCATCGAGCCGGCGCTTCCCGGCATTGAGCCGGCGCTTCCCGGCACCGAGCCGGCGCTTCCCGGCACTGAGCCGGCGCTTGCCGGCATCAAGCCGGCACTTCTCCAATTTGACTTCACCCGAATACCTCGGCTACTCTGCGGGCCTCGTCGGGCCGGTTCGCCGGTCTCTCGAGAACGGAGCCGGCGCTCGTGAGAGCCCCACGCTCCTGGCGGCCATTGGATGGGACGGCGCTGGATAGCGTGCAGGTAGTGCCCATCTTTGCGGGGAGTCGAGTTAGCTCCTCCCTGCCGCGGGCTCTCGAAGTGTGCGCACTTCGGGGAACATTAACCGGAAGAGCGGTGCGTATTGCTGACTCCTCCAGCCGGTGGCCGCCTGCACTCGTGCACAAGTGCTCGTCGTTCCCTCCGGCCTGACATCCCCCAGTCAAAGGAGAAGCGACATGAGTACGAATGAGAAAACCACGAATGCCGCCGCGGACCTCCCGCAGCCGGTGCCGACGACACTGGCCCCCGAGGCGGTGGTCGATCACTTGCGCGCCGTAAGCACGCAGATCGGCGAAGTGGCGCCGCTGACGGCCGCGCAGCGAAGAGCGTTGCGCGGCCGCTTACGCACAACCAATGCAGTCCTGCAGGCGCAGATCAACGTCATCGGTGCGCTCGACAACGTCGCGCAGGCGGTTGGCCAGCCGGCCGGCGACGTGCGCCAACTGTACGACGATTACAACCGCTGGACGGCGGTCGAGGATGAGCTGCGGACGATGCTGAACGGCGTCTCCGGCGCGAATCTCATCCGCCGCCAGCGCGTCGAGCTCATCGCCGCGCAGGCGTACAGCATCGGCTCGCAATTGGCGCGCGATCCGGCCAACGCCGTCCTCGTGCCGCACGTGCAGGAGATCAAGCGGTTGAAGAGCTTCAGCCGCCGCAAGAAGGCGGCGCAGGCTCCCAATCCGCCGACGTCTCCAGCATCCGGCACGCCGGCGCCCGAACAACCGGCGCCGGAAGGTTCCGGAACGTCCGGCAGTCCGAAGGCGTAAAGGTGATGGGAGTGAGTGAGACCGGGCGCGTGCAAGCGCGCCCGGTCGTTTTCCTGGTGTCCCGTTTGAGGAGATACGCCGGTGAGAACGAAAGCTTAACGGACTGCGCTTCAGCGGTGCAGCAGCACGGAAGATTTTAGCACCCACGCTCAATGAAGCCGCGGGCTGCGTCGGCTGCAAGCGCAAGTTAGGCCACGGCGCGCACTCTACGGTACCAGATTTAAAGTTGTGTGCAATAGGCGCCGTCGGCGACTCTATGAACGACGCCTCCGTCGCACGTTCGAGCCTGAGCTGATAGATAAACGGTTGTTAGGGGATCGCCTTACCCAAGTATTACTCTGCTACGCTACCGTCACGGCAGATGCCTTGGCAGTAGCCCCGGACTCGGCGTTGCAGCGACAACTGGAACACGAAGAAGGGGGGGACACCGGTCAGCGCAAAAGGGGGGGTAGGCCCACGGGATCTTGTATTCGGCGAGACTCCACGTGCCATCCGTTTGCTTGAGAAACCATGCTGCGCCTCTGCCGGAGGTTTGTTGTTGTCCAGATACAATACTGGCGGCTGGATTAAGATTTACGTGCCACAAGAAAAGCGCTCCGGCCTTCGTCTCGCTCAAAAGCACAACCCTGCTTACGGCATCAACCACAACCGGCCCCGCGACGATGCCCGGCGCCATCGTCACAAGGCGCTTGAACGCCGGCGCCAATTCATATACGTACTGCGTGTTGGCGACGTTCCGCACCGTCGTGGTTGACTTCGTTGACGTCACAAACTTGCCTTCCATCAGCCTCTTGAGGAGCAGTTCATGTGGCGCGAGATTGTCGGTAGCGGCCGCGTAGTCAATTCTCGATGCAGTACTGAGCAGCGGTACAACGGAGGCATACGACACCTGGATCGTCTTGCCGTCAGCCCGAATGCGCTCGTCCAGCAGTTCCTTAGCTAAGGCAGATGTAGGTTTCCTGGCGCCACAGCCAAGGAACGAGATGTAGAGAAGGACGATCGCGCCGGAACAGGAAACTTTGTGTCTCATGGGCACCCCTCTTAGTCGGCGTAAGGTTACCCGACGGCTGAACAATCCCAGCTAGTGCTAGGAGTTTGCGCGGCAGAACGAAAATCGCTCATTTTCGGGGGTATTCTGACCCCGCACACCCTGTGGATTTTCGATTGTAGGGCAACCTCGAAGCTGAATTCTCGTGCCAGTTTCTGGCGCGCAGACTCCTAGTGCTTCACGACTGCGACATTACCACATTCGATTACGAAATGCGAGGGCGAGCGGCGTTAACATTGCCGAGCTGTTCGTCCCACAGTTTGGCGCGCATTGAATGGGCGATCTCTCGTCCGCCCAACTTGTTATTGAGCTCCGCCTGCCTCGCGGCGAAAACCACGCCACGATGGATAACGGGCGACTGGGCTCGTTACAGACTTGATCGTAACACGTTGCTGTCGAACGAGTTGGCTCGTTCCGGTTGCTGTCATGGCGCCGTTATCCGTCGGGTTGTGACGGCGAATCGTCCTCCGGGCAGCCGAGCACATCGCGAGGGCTTCGAACCCCGACGCGTCGAGCCCGATGACGTGGCGTGTAAATCATCGTCGTCTATGCGTCTGAGTGGCCAATGAGCGAGGACACCGTAGGGTCTCAACGCACGCCGGCGGGAGTCGTCGTAAAGCCGCCGGGAGGCGGTGCGGCTCTTCTCCCGCGATGCCAATTAAGTTGGGGTCGCATCTGGAAAACCAACTTCCCCAGACTGTCTCACATGCACGTTACGTTGAGTTTCCAGATACGACCCCAACCTCACGGTCCTGAGGCTCTATTTGACCGGCGTTGTCAGCGGTTTGCCCTTCTCGGCAACGAAGACCACGGCCAACTTGGCCGTTACGGTACCGTTGTTCGTCGCCTGATGAACCTTACCCGGGACGATGTGGAAAACGTCGCCGGCTTTCAGAGTTACCGTGGGACTGCCCTCATTCTCGAGGGAAATCGAACCCTCGAGGACGAAGGCAAACACCTCGGCCGGGTGCGTGTGCTTGCCCTCCGAAGCGCCGGGTGGCAATTCCACCAAAGCCATGACACCTTCCCGTTCAGGAATGCTCATGTCCTGTTTCAGTACGATGGTGCGCTTGACGGCTGGTGCTTGCTGGGCATGCATGGACAGTGTCCCTGCCAAGCTCAGGGCGGCAAAAACGGTGATCATTCTGACTGGTCCCAAACGCGCGAAGTTCATGGCTTCTCCTTTTTCCGCCAGGAGGGCGGAGACATTGAACGGTGCCAACGACGAACGACGACTCGAAGATAGGGCATAGTGAATGCGCTGGGTTTGACCTGCGCAACCTAGTGGATTCTAGCTCACCGGCGTGGAGCCGCACGCGAGAAGGATGGCCTCCCCACTCGTTGCTGAAACCATTCGATGTCTACGCGGTCGCCAGGAGGGGGATTCTTCGCTCGCTCAGAATGACAGTATGAGACGCCGCCTCACCCGCACCATCGCCCTGCATCTCACGGTCACCATCGCCGTGATCGCGATGCTCGCCGGCGCCGGCGTCCAAACGCTCTTTCAGGCCTCGCCGCGTAACGCTGCCCTCTTCGGCGCTGCACTTTTTCTGACGGGCATGACGTTGATGTCACTCACGATGCGCGCCCCGCTCCGCCGCATCCGCCGGAACCTCGGCGCGCTCGTCGACGGCGTGCGCGGCTTTGCCGACGATGATTTCAGTCTCCGCCTTCACGTCACCGGCAGCGACGAGATCACCGATCTGGTGGCGGTCTACAACGACATCGGAGACGTCCTGCGCAATCAGCGGAACGAATCGGTGCAGCGGGAGTTGCTGTTCGAGACGGTGCTGCAGGCGTCGCCGCTGGCGACGATTCTGACCAGCGACCGCGGACGGATCGTCTTCGTCAACCGCGCCGCGCGCGATCTGTTCGGCGGAGGGGAGCGCATCGAAGGGCGGAGGTTCGAGGAGATCGCGGAACAGGTGCCGGCATAGGCCGAGGCTCTCACGCCGGCGCCAGCGCGATCTTCACGGTGGATGGCGAGACGTATCAACTGACGCGGCGGACGTTCTATCTCAACACCCGCGAACATGTCCTCCTACTCATCGCCCGCCTGACGCAGGATCTGCGGCGGCAGGAGCTCGACATCTGGAAACGCGCCATCCGCGTGGTCAATCACGAGCTGAACAATTCGCTGGCGCCGATCCACTCGCTCTTTCACTCCGCCGGCGTGGTCCGCGCGCGCATGGACGACGACGGGCGCCTGGCCGAGATCAACTCAGCGATAGCTGAGCGGCTGGCGTCGCTGCAGCAGTTCATCGACGGCTACGCCCATCTGGCGCGGCTGCCCAAACCGCGCCGCGAGCGCGTGGCCTGGAGTGACCTGCTCGCCGCCGTCCAGCGCATCGTAGCGTTCGCCGTCGAGACACGGCCATCGCACGAGGCAATGATCGACCGCGCCCAGATCGAGCAGGTGCTCATCAACCTGGTGAAGAACGCTCGTGAAGCAGGGAGCGCCGAAGCGGACATCGTCGTCCGCGTCGTCCGCCGCGACGGCGGCAGCGCGCTGATCGTCGAAGACCGCGGTCAGGGAATGGACGACGAGACGCTGCGCCACGCGCTCCTCCCGTTCTACTCCACGAAACCGGGCGGTACCGGCCTGGGCCTGGCCCTGGCCGGCGAGATCATCGACGCGCACGGAGGAAACGTTCGTCTGGCCCGGCGGGAGGGGGGAGGGATGGTGGTTACCTGCTGGATACCTGATTAGCGCTTCGCGCGTTGTCTGCCCTTGGCGTTGTCTGCCTTCGGCGTTGTCTGCCCGCCGGGCGTGGTCGATCACTGCGTTATGCGCGTTGTCTGCCTTTGGCGTTGTCTGCCTTCGGCGTTGTCTGCGCTCGGCGCGTGGCCGATGCAACTGACGGTCGCGTTGTCACCAGATAGACACGACTGATCGAGACCTGGACTGCCCAAGCCAGACAACCTCAACGTGCAGTAATCGACCACGCGCGATAGCGCAGACAACGCCGAAGGCAGACAACGCGCGCCAGCGCAGACAACGCGCGAAGCGCAGCCCGCAGAAATACGTGAAATCCGCCGCTGTTAGAGCCCGCGTGCCACGATCCCTCATCGCCCTCTCACTCGCCATCGTTGCCGGTCTGTCCACGGCTGCCTCCGCTTCCATCACAACCATGCCCTTCTCGCAGGTCCGTAAAGGGATGCATGGATATGGGGAGACGGTATTCGATGGCACGAAGCTCGAGCGCTTCGACGTCGAGATCACCGGCGTTCTCCAGAACATCGGGCCGGGGCAGGATCTGATCCTGGCCAAGATCTCCGGACCGGTGGTCGACCGGGCCGGCGTCATCGCCGGGATGAGCGGCTCGCCGATCTACATCGACGGCAAGGTCATCGGTGCGCTGGCCTACTCGTGGCAGTTCGCCAAGGAAGCGATCGCCGGGATCACCCCGATCGATGAAATGCTGAAGATCGCCCAGGTCGACAGCGGACCTGCCGGCGCGCTGCTCGCGGCCACGCCGCGCATGAGCGGCGCCGAGTTCCTTCAGGCGATGATCCAGCACAAAACAGCCGAAAAATTCGAGTCCATGATGAGCAGCCTGACCGGCGCCTCTCCGGCGTCGGCCGTGGCCGGCGCGAGACCGATCGCAGTGCCGTTGTCGATGTCGAGCTTCTCCCCAGACACGCTGGGACGCTTCGGCAAGTACCTCGATCCGCTCGGCTTCATGCCCGTTCCGGCAGGCGCCTCGTCGACGTCGGCCACCACCGGCACCCCGGCATCGAAAGAGTTCGCGGCGGGCGACGCCATCGGCGCCGTCCTGTTGCGAGGCGACTTCAACGTCGCCGCCACCGGCACGGTGACGTACATCGACGGCGACCACGTCTATGCCTTCGGACACCCGTTCCTGGACATGGGGCAGGTGGCCTTCCCGATGGCGAAGTCGGAGATCGTCGGCGTGCTGCCCAGCCTGGCCAGCTCCTTCAAGTTCGCCAACACCGGCGCCGTCGTCGGCGCATTCCGGCAGGACCGCGCGGTCGGCATCATGGGAGTGATGGGGGAGAAGGCCGACATGATCCCGGTCGACCTCGAGGTGGAGGGCTCCGGGCCGGCGCAGAAGTATCACGTCGACGTCCTGCGCCATTCACAGCTCACGCCGCTGATCCTGGCCATGGCCGCCGACACGGTCGTCGCCAACGCCCAGCGCGCCGCCGGCGAGCGGACGGTGATGCTGGAGTCGGAGATCAAGCTGAAGGGTTACAAAGAGCCGATCATCCTCCGCGAGGGTTGGGCCGGTGCCCAGGCGCGTCAGGCCATCCCCTCGTATCTGGCCGTCGTGGCCGGCTACGTGATGTCGAATGAGTTCCATGCCGCCGACATCGAGTCGGTCAAGATCCATTTTCAACATACGGACGACTTGAAGATCGCCAAGGTCGTCGAGGCGTCGCTGGAGATGCCGGACAAAGGCCGCGTTCATGCCGGAGACGTGGTGAAGGTTCGCACAGTTCTGAAGCCGTACCGCGGCGAGGCGTTCGTCGATACGTTCGACGTGACCATCCCGGCCGATCAGGCCGCCGGCACCGCCTACATTCTGGTCGGCAGCGGCTCGGTGCTCAATCAGGTCGACTTCCTGCTCGTCCCGCCCGATCCGCGCAGTCTCGACCAGGTCATCGGCGTCCTCAAGCGGCTTCGCCCGTCGACCGAGCTGACACTCGGCCTGTACGAGCAGACCGACGGCGCGGTCACCGCCGGCGTCTACCTGCCCGACCTTCCGCCGACGATGCGCGCCATCGTCAGCAGCGACACCTCCAACGGGCCGCAGGCGCCGGTCCGCTACCATGCCTCGCAACACATCGCGCACCCGCTCGGCTATATCGTCGACGGCGTCGTGAAGATCGATCTCGACGTCAAGCCGGCCAGTTGATCGGCGCACTCCCGAAAAGCGAAAGGATTACCAGCACAATGCGCCGAGGCCTTGTTCTCGCAGTTACCGGGCTCCTTGCTTCCCTTGCAATCAACGCCTTTGCCGTCGCACCCCAGTTCTGGCGCGTCCGGAACGCCGAAGACTTTCTCTCCGGCGACATCGACGGCTTCGCGGTCACCTCGCGCGGCGAGCTGCGGCCGGGCCCATCGCTGAAAAAGATCGGCACGTTCACCGAACCGTTCGTGCTGGCCCAGGTTGCGGCGCCGAACGGCGACCACTTCTTCGGTACCGGAAACCAGGGGAAGGTCTACCGCCTGCGCGGTACCGAGCTGAAAGCGATCTACACCGCCTCCGAACCCGAGATCTACGCCGTGGCCTTCCGCGACGGCGCGCTCTACGCCGGTACGTCGCCAAATGGGAAGATCTACCGCATCGATCCGAATGACGGGAAGGCCACCGTCTTCTACGATCCGAAGCAGGCCTACATCTGGGCGATGGAGTTCCTTCCGAACGGAGACCTGGCCATCGCCACCGGCGTCGATGGAAAGCTCTTCCGCGTGACGCCGAAAGGGGAGGGAAAGGTTCTCTTCGACTCGCCGGAGACGCATCTCCGCTGTCTGGCGGTGAAGAAAGACGGCACGATCCTCGCCGGAGGCTCCGCGAAAGGCCGCATCTACGAGATCCGTCCCGACGGCGCCGCGCACGCACTCTACGATTCCGCGCTGTCCGAAATCTCGTCCATCTACGTCGATGCCAACGGCATCGGCTGGGCCTCGGCGGCGAGCAATGTTCTGCCGGCGACCGCGCCATCGAAGGCGACGCAGCCGAAACCGGCCGGACAGACCGGCACCGCCTCGACGTCTGCCAGCGCCTCGTCGGGCGAACAAAAGAAAGAGGAGTCGGCCGGCAGCGTCGAGGTCAGCGTCTCTTTCGACGACAGTACCGGCGCGGCGCCGAGCGCCTCGGGCGGCGGCAGCGGCGAGATCTACCGAATCAATCCCGACGGCTTCGTCGAAATCGTCCGCAAGTTCGAGCACGAGATGGCCTACGGCATCACCGGCGGTCCGAACGGCTCGATCCTCCTCGCCACCGGGCCGCAGGGCCGCATTTATGAGTTGAAGGATGGCGAGGTCGCTCTCGCCGGCACCGTACCGGGGAAACAGGTCGTCTCCATTTCGACGGTTGGCAGTGAAACACTGATCACGACCACGAACAGCGGCGCCGTCTATCGCATGGATGCCGGGCCTTCCCCGAAGGCGGAGTTCCGCTCCGCCGCGAAGGATGTGGAGCGCTTCTCCCGCTTCGGAAACTACCGCATCGAGGGAGAGAACGTCGGCGATGGTCACCTCGCCATCGCCTTTCACTCGGGCAATACGCGGACGCCCGACGCGACGTGGAGTCCGTGGAGTGCCGCGTCGACCGTGTCCAGTGGCCAGATCAATGCCCCTCCCGGAAAGTACATCCAGTGGAAGCTGACCATGCCGAAGCCGGCGGCGAACATCTCCGTCGATAGCGTCACGGTCGCTTTCATCAACCGCAACGTCGCGCCGTCGATCGACAACGTCGTGGTCCAGGACCCGGCCGTCGTCTACATCAGCGGGAGCTACCCGCAATCGCCGCAGATCGTGGAGGCGACGAATCCCGACGAGTACGGGATCTTCACCAGCCTCGACACACCGCGTGACAAGAACGAGAGCGGCAAGAAGGTGTTCCGCAAAGGTTTCCGCACGGTGACCTGGCGCGCCCACGATGACAACGGCGACTCGCTGCGCTACACGTTGTCGTTTCGTCTCAAAGGAAGTGGCAAGTGGCTCCGCCTGCGCGAGAACGTCGAGGAGACGTCGATGAACTTCGACACGTCGCAGCTCCCCGACGGCGCCTACGAGCTGCGGCTCTCCGTGACGGACGCCCAGGACAATCCCGACGCACCGCTGACCGATGCCAAGGAGGGGATCGACTTCACGGTCGACAATACGCCGCCGGTGATCGCCTTCACCACCGAGGGCGAGGACGTCGTCATCCGGATCACCGACAAGCTCTCGCCCATCGGCAAAGTCGAATACTCCGCCGACGCGCAGAAGTGGATCCGCATCACCCCGGTCGACGGCATCAGCGACTCGCCGAGCGAAACGTACCGGCTGAAGCGGAGCGCGCTGGCCGGCAAGTTCGTCATCGTCCGCGCCGTCGATGCGTTCTACAACGTGGCCACGGAGTCGATTACGCTGCCGTGAGAAGATCTCACGCGAAGACGCGAAGGCGCGAAGAGGTAATTCTTCCACTTCACGTCTTCGCCTCTTCGCGTGACTATAATCAGCGGCGTGAACCGAATCCGCATTGCCTTCGCACTCAGCCTGCTTCTCCTCGGCGCCTGCTCGAAGGAGAAGCCGGTCCAGCCTCAGCCGGTCGTCGAGGATGAGAACACGCCGCAGGACGGCGGTACGCTCATCCGGCGGCTGTCGAGCGACGTCAACACGCTCAACCCCCTTCTCATGAACAACCGGTATGAGCACTATGTGGCTTCGTACCTCTTCACACCGCTGCTGCAGCTCGATGCCAATCTCCTCCCGACCACGGCCGGCTCTCTGACCGACAAGTACGAGATCTCGCCGGACGGGAAGCTGTACACGTTCCATCTGAACCCGAAGGCGACGTTCTCGGACGGGACTCCCGTGCGGGCCAGCGACGTCCTCTTCACCCTCTTCAAGATCGTCGATCCCAAATCGGAGTCGGCGCAGTTCGCGGGGCAGTTCGAGCTGCTGGATGAGCCGAACTCGCACGCCGACGACGCGCATAACACAGTCGTGGTCGCATTCAAGGAAGTGCTGGCACCCCAGCTCGTAGCGTTCACGGTCGTGCACCCGATCCCGCAGCACGTCTATTCGCAGGGTGACTTCAAGACCGCCTACGCCTCGAGTGCCGTCGGGGCCGGCCCGTACAAGCTCGTCCGCCGCGTTCCGGGAAAAGAGATCCTCCTCGAGCGCCGCGCCGATTTCTGGGGAGTCCGTCCCCACATCCAGACCATCCTCTTCAAGATCATCACCGACGACAACACCTCCTGGCAGGCCATCAAGCGCGGCGACATCGACGAGACGATCATCAGCTCCGACGTCTGGACGATGGAGAGCCGCCGCCCCGATCTGATGAAGGCGATGGACTTCCGCCGTTTCTACACGCTCAGCTACAACTACATCCCCTGGAACACCCGCGATCCGATTCTGTCGGACAAGCGGATCCGCCGGGCGCTGGCGATGTGTGTCGACCTGCAGTCGATCATCAACAACATCTACCACGGCACAGCGCGGGCGATGAACGGCCCCTTCACGCCCGATCAATGGTCGTACAACCCCGATGTTCCTGTGATCCGCTACGACCCCGACGAGGCCAAGAGAATCCTCAATTCCCTCGGCTGGACGGATACTAACGGCGATGGCATTCTCGAGAAGAACGGTAAGCCGTTCACGCTGGAAATGGTCATCGGCGCGGGCAACAGCACCTCGATGCTGCAGGCACAGCTCTACCAATCGTGGCTGAAGAACATCGGGGTGGACCTGAAGCTCACCACCATCGATCCGAGCGCCTACTTCCAGGGCCTCATGGCCGGCAAGTTCCAGAGCTCCTATATCGGATGGGATCTCGATCCCGATCCCGATCCGCGCGCTCTGTTCCACTCGTCGCAGTTCCCGCCGGCCGGCCAGAACTTCGTCTTCTACAAGAACCCGGTTGCCGACGCCCTCATCGACCAGGCCCGCCACGAGCTCGATCACTCCAAGCGCGTGGCCATCTATCGCCAGCTCCACGCCGTCCTGGCCGACGATCAACCGTACACCTGGACGGTGCAGGTCTCGACGAAGTGGGCGATCACGAAGCGGGTGAAGAACGTGAAGGAGAGCAAGGGGTGGGGCTTGTACCTCTGGTACCCGGGCGAGCTCGATTGGTGGATTCCGAAGAGCCAGCAGAAGATGTGAGGGGGGCTACCGCGTCCCATCGACGAGTCCCGCCAGCGCCTCCCGCAGCGCCTGCGCCGCCCGCCGCATCTCCGTCACGTTCGCCTCGTGCTCGGCCTCGGCCGCGTCCAGATCGGTTCCGCAGAAGGCGCAATCCTCCCGGCCGTCCACGCGCACGAAGCGCCGACAGCCGCGGCACAGGCGCAGGGGAACCGGGATACGGCCACTTTCAGCCATTGACGACGATCCGGTCCGCGGCGCACGCCGGCACGGGCTCTACCACGATCTCGAACTCGCCATGATCGAATGAGCGGCCGGGGGCGTCTTTCACCTTGACCAGCCGTTCGCGCAGGCCCTGGCGGTCCATCTCCAGCGCACGGTGGTGGCACATCGGGTTGTTGCCGGCACGGCCCATCAACGCATGCGAGGTCCACGTGCAGCCGGCCATGCACGTCTCGGCGTAATAACAGGTGCGGCAGAAGCCCCACAGATCGTCGACGGTGCGGCGGCGGTTGAAGGCGATCACCTCGGACTTCTCCCAGATCTCGCGCAGCCGCGTCTCGCGGACATTGCCGCCGGCATAGGCGCTGCCGAGGCCGGGGCAAGACTTGATCGTGCCGTCCGCTTCGATCCCCATCACCGTGTCGCCGGCGTTGCAGCCGTGAAAATAGATTTCCGGGTCGATCACGTTGCGGATGACCGATTCATAGGGGCCGTAGTAGCCGACGTTGCTCGCCGGCTGGAGGAAGAGGCCGCGCTCGCGGCCCTCGACCGCGAGCGCGGCGAGGAGCGGCATCACCTCCAGCATCTGCCAGGGCTGCAGCAGCATTTCGGGGTGATCGGCGGCATTGCCCATGGCGGTAGTGATGGCGAGCTGCCAATTGGTCGCGCCAGCCTCGATGATGACGTCCATCAGCTCGCGCAGTTGCGGCAGCGTATAGGCGTTGATCTGGCTGTTGACGGCGGCGGAGAGGCCGTG
>JADGNY010000101.1 GCA_017883235.1 Thermoanaerobaculia bacterium
GTCATAGCCGCCCACACCACCGTGGCTGCCCCCCGTCGCGTTGACCGGTCCCCCCGTCGTCGTGTTTCCGAACGTCCGGCCCGGCAGATACCCGCGGCCCGTCGCGTCGATCGTCCCTCCGCACGCGACGAAGATTGTCGTGGCGGCCACGTCTACGCGATTCGTCGTCGTCGCATCCGTCGGCGTCTGCACGACGCTCGCACCGCCGAGAACGATCAAACGGTTGAACGTGTGCTGGCCGATGATTGTCAGCGTGCCTGCGGTGACGATAACGCTCTTGCCATCGTTCGTCGTGTCGGTTGCCGAGATCGTGAGGTTGGTCGAGAAGGTGACGTTCGCCGATGAATTCGCGAGGATGGTCAGCGAGCCCGGGAGGCCGACGTTGTGTGTACCGAATGTCGTAGCGACCACACGAAGCGTGACCGAGGCGTCCGCCGCCACTGTCGGAACCGTGTAGTTGTAGAAGTAATTGTCGTTCCCCGCCGACGCCATCGCCACCGTGGTCGTGCCATTCGGGTCGGTGATGGTGACGCTGACGTCCTTCAGCGAATCGCCCGCGGCGGCCTTGGCAAACACCTGCAGCTTGGCCACCGCGCCGATCGGGTAGATCGCGCCCGGGGTATTGCAGGTCCAGGCCAATGCGGGCGCGAGCGGATCAATGATCGGATGAACGTTGATGGTCACGCCCGCGGCTGAGGAGACGTTGTTCTCGAAGTCGCTGGCGGTGACAGTGATCGTCTTCGGCACGTCGGCCGTGCCGTCGATATCAGGCGCCGTGAGTGTGGCATTCCAGACATTCGCCTTCACTGGGTCGGGCGTCATGGCCACGCTCACGCCGTCGATGACCGCGTTCGCCTGCTTTACGCCGACCTCGGCATCGACGATCGTCGCCTCGACCGCGATGGGCTGGCCTTCGGTGATGATCGCTCCCGCGACAGGCTTGGTGATCGTCACCGCCGGTGGGTTCGCATCGTGGACGACAGTCAACGTTGCCGACCGCGACGTACCGGCGTAGCTCGCGCCGATGGTGATGCTTACCGGCGAGGCCGCGGCGGACACCGAGGTGGTGCTGACGCTGAACGAAGTGGTCGTCGCGCCGGAGGCGACGGTCACCGTCGCCGGGACCGGCGCGATCGTCGCGTTCGAAGTGCTGATGGGGATGACGGCGCCTCCGACTGGTGCGGGCGTCGCCAGCGTGACTGTGGCCCTCGTCGTCGCACCGCCGGCAAGCGAGGAGGGCTGCAACGTGATCGAAGCGACTCCGCTGTCGGCCGGAAGCGTGCCGACGAGCACGTCCGACGTTTCCATGGCAAACGGATGCGCGTCTTTGGCCCGGACAGCGATCGAATCGCCTTGCGTGCCATAGAGATAGAGCGAGAACGGCGCGCCGCTGGCGATCGAGAGGGTCGAGACCGCGTTCGTGCGGCCGTTCGTGACGGTGACAAGGATCGGCCCGTCGGGATCGGTGACGGCGTTGGCCGCCGCGATGAGCTGCAGGCCACCCGCGGTCGAGAACGAGAACTTCGACAGATCGACGGCCGGAGCACCGAGGTTGCCGCTGACGACCGTCGCGGTCGCATCGACGTCCGCGGGTGCGTTCGTCAACTGCAGGAGATCGTTCAACTGAACGGTGGCAAAGCGCGCCTTCAGTGAGTCGAACTTGTACAGACCGCGGAACGTGCCGCCGGCCGGCGGCGCGAACGCGGCGTCGGGAGTGACAGTGACGGTCGTGGCGGTGTTGCCGATGATCGGCCATGACTTCGAGATGTCGTTTCCGAAGATCAGGTTGACGCCGCCGAGCGAGTTCGGGGCATCGAAGTGCGCGTTGGCGTTCGTCACCGATGTGGCGGCCGAAGAGGTGATTGGGTTGATACCGAGCGCGGTCAGCGTCGTCTTCACGCTCGTTGCGCGTCCGCCGTTGTCGATGACGAGATCGCCGTAGAGCTGCGAGCCGGTACGGAACAGGACCGTGCCGGGAGCGCCGCTGTTCGTTCCGCCGATGGCGGTGACGTTGGCGCGCGGCAGGGCCATGTTGGTCGCGTAGATGGCGATGCGGCCTCCGCCGCCGCCGAAGTTGAACGGCGCGGCGTCGGCGCCGTTGGCGTGGACCGAGCCGGCGCCGGTGAACGAGCCGGCGTCGATGCGGATCGAGCCGCCCGCGCCGGAGCCGGCGCCGAGCTGGTTGGCGTAGAAGCCGTTGGCGAGGATCGAGCCGTCGAGGTTGAGCGACTGCACGTTGATGCGGATGATGCCGCCGCCTTCGTTGCCGGCGTAGGTGCCGCCATGACCGCCCGCGCCGCCCGGCTCGTTCGGATCAAATGCAGAGCCGTAGGTTACGGCAAACGGCGAACCGCCATGGCCGCCTTCGCCGCCGTGGCTGCCGGCCGAACCCTGATAGCTGCCGCCGGTGGTGGTAAACGGCCAGGTGATGCCGTAATCGTTCACGGCGCCCTGGTAGCCCTTGCCGCTGGCGTCGATGCGGCTGGTGGCGTCGACGGTCATGGTGCCGGCATTGATGACCAGGCGGCTGACCGCGGCCGAGCTGTTCGTGGCGTGCGTGAGCAGCGAGTTGTTCTCGATCGTGGCCGTGGCGACGTCGATGAGTGAGGCCTCGACGCGGCCGTGAAGTTTGAAGTCGCCGCCGCGTACTTCCGCGGCGCGCAGCAGACCGTTCGCGTCGGTCGTCACGAGAGCCGGGCGTATGGTCGCTGCCTTCAGGAGCTCGGCACCGAGGACTGTGACTTGGTCGAAGGCCCAGACCCCGCGGTAAGCGGTGCCGGCGACGACGCCGGCCGCCGGGGCCGTCTGCAGAACGACGCTGGTGCCGTCCGCTCCGCGTGAGGCGATGACCGATGTGCCGATGATCTGGCCGGTCGCGTCGAGGAAGTCGATCTGCGATCCGGCCACGAACTCCGGCACGCTGGCAGACAGTGTGATTGCTGTTCCGCTGACGGCCGTAGCCGTGCCGGTACCGAGAGCCGGAAGAGGCGTGACACCGGCCGTCATGGCGACGCTGTTCACGGCCAGCAACTCGGCCGCGACCTTCACGCCTGAGGCGTTCAACTGTCCGAGGTAGATCGTGCCTGCGCTGCCGCCACCGGGGGTGCTGTCGCCGCCGGAAGCAGCCACGTTCGCGCGCGGCATCGAGAGAGTCTGGTAGTAGAGCGCGATCCTGCCGCCACCGCCGCCGAAGTTGAACGCACCGCCCGCGGCGCCGTTCGCGTGAATGCTGCCGGCGCCACCGATGGCCGTCGCGTCGAGACGGATGGAACCGCCGGCTCCCGCGCCGGAGCCGAGCTGAGAGGCGTACAAGCCGTCGGCGGCGATGGTGCCGTCGACCGTGATCGATGCCGCGCCGCGGATGCGGACGATGCCGCCCCCCTGGTTGCCGAGGTAGTTGCCGGCATGACCGCCGGCGCCGCCGGGCTCATTCGGATCGACGACCGATCCGTACGCGGCCGCAAATGCTTCACGGTCGTGACCGCCTTCGCCGCCGTGGCTTCCGGCCGATCCCTGGAAGGAGCCGCCGGTGGTGGCGTTCGGCCAGGTGCGGCCGAATCCGTCCACGGCGTCCTGATAACCCTTGCCGGTGGTGATGATGGAGCCGCCGCAGGAGACGTAGACCGCGCCGGTGACCTGAAGATCGAGTCGCTGCGAGCTGGTGGCATCGACGGCCGCGTGCGTGACCGACGCACCGTCGAGGACCGCCAGCCGGGCGAACGTGTGCGCGCCGGCGATGGTGGTCGCGCCGCCGGTGATAATCACGCTCTTGCCGTCGTACTGGGTATCGCCGTCGAGGATGGTGGTGGTGACGTTGATCGTCGAGCCGGTGATGATCGTGGCCGTGACTCTCACGTCGGTGAAGTTGTTGCGGATGGTCGTGGCCACGACGCGGAGCGGCAGCGGAGTGCCGTCGCTTCCCGTGGGCAACTGCACCGTCGCTTCATAGACGTTGTTGCCGGCCGCGGTGGCGGTGACCGGCGTCGTGGCGTCGCCGACGTAGAAGACGACCGACGTCACGCCGTTGTCGGATGTGGCCGGTACTGCCGAGACGCGTAGCTTCGTGCTGAAGCCGCTCGGGAAGAGCGCGCCCGCGCTCGGGCAAATCCATGAAACGGTAGCTCCGTTCGGATCGAAGACCGGATGGATGTTGACCGTCTGGGGAGCAGAGCTGCCGCTGTTGTTGCTGTAGTCCCTGGCAGAGACGACCAGCTCTTCCGGAACCGTCTGCGTACCGTCGACGGACGGAACCGGCGGGTCGGCTTTCCATCCGTTCGTCACGGAGAGATCGGGGACCATCGGGATCTGTGCGCTGTTGCCGATGGTGGCCCACACCTGCGACACGCCCACTTCGGCGTCGACGACGACGGCGCGGATGGGAATCGTCGCGGTGGAACTGACGTCGAATGTGGCGCCGGCCGCTGGCGAGGTGACCGAGATCACCGGCGGATTTGTGTCGGCCAGGACGGCGACGTTCTTCGTCTGTGTCGTGGCCGCACGGCCGGGGAAGTTGTCGCTCGCGGATAGCGTGAGATCGATGTTCGTGCCGCCGGCGGTAGCCAACGGAACGGCGATGGAGAACGAGCGTGTGGTGGACGTGCCGTTGGTGACCGGGCTCTGTGGCGTGATGGTGAGTCCGCTCGTCGTCGTCGACAGGGCGAGTGAGGTAACGGCGATGTCGTCGGTAGCCGCGCCGGCGACCGTGATGGTGTGGCCGGCGTACGTCTGCAGCGAGGACGGTGTCACGTCGAATGCGCTGATCACCGGCGCGCTGTTGGCGACGACGTTGAAGGTAGTGGCCGCGGTCTCGGCCGAGCGGCCGGCCCGGTCGGTAACGATCGCCTTCAGGGTGGCGTTGCCCGTGGCCGACGTGACGGCGACGCCGACATTCGCGTTCGTCGGGGCGATCGTGCTGCTGTAGTCGAAGTAGACCGGCGAGGGGGTGCCGGCCGAGAAGGCGAAGGCAATCCTGCCGACGCCGGCGACCGATGAGCCGTTCAGCGTGGCGGTGATCGCCAAGCCCTGGATGACGTCGGCGCCCGCCGCCGGCGTGGTGGTCATCGAGACCGACGGGACATCCGCCGGCTGGACGATGAGGGACGAGGCGTCGTGCGTGACCTTGCCGGCATCGGCCACGGTGTAGTCGTTGTCGAAGCGCGCCAGAGCCCTCGAGGCGACGGTGATGGCGTCGAAGGTCAGGGCGCCGTTTGCCGTGCCGATCGGTGTGAATCGCGTGAGATGCGTCGTAGCCTTGAACCGCTCGTCGAACGAGGAGACGATCAGCTCGCCGAGCGTGCTGCCCGGGCGTTGCAGGAAGAGGGTGCCCGCGCCGCCGTCGAGCGTCGTACGGGTCTCGGATCCGAGGTTCCGGCCGCCGCGCACCTGAAGGAGCGTAGCCGGATCGGCGGCGTCGAAGCGATCAGTCGCCGAGACAGACATGCGTCCGCCGCCGGCGCCGCTGGCGTTGTTGTCCGCGCCGTCGTCATCGCCGCCGTTCGCGGTGATGCGTGAGCTCGGACCGGTGATGAGGGCGTGCGAGGAGAACAGCACGCTGCCGCCCGATCCCGCCCCCCAGCGGCCACCCGTTCCGGTTTCGCCGTCGGCGCGAACGGCGCCGGCGATGACGAAGCGAGAGAGGTCACCTGCCGCCGTGCCGCCGTGGAGCGCGATGGCGCCGCCGCCGTTGCCGCCGACTTGCGAGCCATTCGGCTGGCCCGCGCCGCCCGAACCGAAGTCCGCGGGCGTCTGGATCGAGCCATAGGTGGTGTTCGTCGCGCCGGTGAGCGACTCGCCGCCCACACCGCCGTACGACGCGGAGGCGTCGAGCGCGCCGTGTCCGATCGTGGTATCGCCGAGTGTCATGCCGCGGTCGCTGCTATTCGTCAGCGAAGCGTCTTCGCTCGTGTGGTGCCCGCCGAGGAAACCCTTGCCGCTCACGTCGACCGAGGAATCGGCATCGACAAAGAGGTGATCCCCGATGGTCAGATCGAGCTTCACCCGGTCGGGATCGCCGACGTGACCGCCGTTGATGACGATGAGGTTCTTCAGCGTGAGCGGGACCTTGACGTAGACGTCGGTCTGATTTCCGCTGACGACGATGGTGCGGCCGGTGTACCGCGCAACGTCGGCAGCCTCGATCGACGCGTCGCCGATGAGCATGGCGTCGCCGGCGGAAACGTCGAAGGCCACGGGGTCGATGGAGAGCGGCAGCACGACATCGTGCAGCGGTTCGGAGTCGCTGACGGTAGCGGTGACGGTGAACGGCGTTCCGGCGGCAGGCGTGGTGAAGCTCACCACCTGCTCGTAGATGTCGCCGCTGCCGGTCGGCGCCGTGAGCGTCTGCGTGGGGAAGGCCGGGCTGGTAAAGACGACCTTCTCGACCTTGATGTTGTCGATGGCGTGTACGCGCAACGTCAGCGACACCGCGGTGCCGGCCGGGAGTGCCGCGCCGTCGAGCGGCGTGAGCCATTCGGCGACGGGGATCGTGCCGTCGTTCACGCTCAGGAAAATCACGTCGGCGGAGACGGGCGTTGTGTTGCCGTGGTAGTCGTAGGCCGTGGCCACGATATGGATGCGGGTGTCGGCGTTCTTGGCCACGATCTGGCCGGTGGCGCTGAACGTCCATGTCGCCGAGGCAGCGTCGTAGCTGCTGCTCGGCATGTCGAAATCGTGACCGTCGTAGGTGAGGTGCACGCGCGCCACGCCGCTCTCGGCGTCTTTCACCTTCACCACGATCGGGAAGGTGTTCGCGGCTTCGGGGACGAACTTGTAGACAGACTCCGGCTTCGGATCGAGCGAGACGATGACCGGCGGATTGGAATCGACGAGCAGATCGACGTCGGTGCTCTTCGTCGTGGCCTGGTTGTCGGAATCGGTGACGGTGACCGCGACGTGGAGCGGCGCCCCTTCCTTCAGATTGTTTGGGATGGTGACACCGAACGTGACCGGCGTGGGCGACCACGGCGCGGCCGTGTCGGGACGCGTGGCCTGCTGATTGTTCGACGGCTGGAACAACGCGGTATCGACGAGCGGATACGGGCTCCCGTCGGCGTGCTGTCCGGTGACGGCGAGGTTGAGCGATGCAAACGTCCCCTCGTCAGTGAATGTGACATTGGCGTTGAAGTGACCGTTGAGATAGGCGCTCGCCGCGGACGTGGTCAACGTGACGTTCTGGGGCGGTTGGTTGGGCGTGACCGTCCACGTGAACGCGGCGACGTCGCTCGAATTGAAGGAGAGATCGGTGGCGCTCGCCTTCAGCGTGAAGGTGGTGACCGTCTTCGGGACGACGAGGAGGTAGGTGTAATCGGGACCGACGCGCGTACGCGCCACCGCCGTGTCGGCCGTGCCGTCGGTGGTGAACCAGTCGACGTACTGGATGTCCTTCGAGGGAGTGGAAGTTCCCTCGTCGACGACGGAGACCTTGATGATGTACGACGCACCGGCGATGAGTGGCACTCCCGAGGCGACCGGCGAAACGATGGTGACCACGGGACGAACCTTGTCGATCGACGAGTACTCGAAGACCTGGGCCGCCGTCTGTACGTTCGGCGGGGTCTGCAGATCCTTCGTGCCGGAGATGGTGATCCGGTAGAACGACGACGGGACGATGGCAACGCCGGTCGGCGCGAGAAGGAGTGTGGACGGATCGATGGTGTCGAGACTGAAAACGACGTGAAGGGGGGCGTTGATGACGGCGCCGTTCGGCGCGGCGAGCTGCTCGAGCTTGGCCACCCCGCCGTTGGGCGCGGTGTACGAAGTCATGTCGATCGGCTTGTTGAACTTGAGACGGAAGGTCACGCCGTTATCGATCGGAATGGCCGTCGAAGGAGTGATGGCGGTGATGCGAGGCTCCGTGTAGTCGACGGTGGTGAAGCTCATTCCGACATCGGCCTTCATCACATTGCCGGTGGTGTCGGAGATGCCGGTGGCCTTGGCCAGGAAGCGGTAGATGGTGTTGCTTCGGAGCGGAGAGACCGGGGTGATGACCACCACCGGCTTGCCGCTGATGATTTTCTGCTGGAGAGTGGTGCTGACGACGGTGCCGTCGTCGGCGGCAATGAGCTGGAAGTTACCGCTGGAGATCGAGCTGTCCGCGAGCTGCTCGCTCATCGTGACCAGGACCTGAGCGTTCGGCGCCACGCTGTTGGAGTTGTTGGCCGGGAAGATCGAGACGATGGACGGAGGGGTGGCGTCGAGCTTCACGCGCGTCATCAGCACGCTGCCCAGCGTGCCGTCATCGATCGTTACGTTCGGAAGCGAGGCTCCAATCGTTACTTCGTCCGGACCGAAGAACGTCAGGGCAACGTGCGTGGAGGCGACGGGAAGACCGTTGAAGACGTAGTGGCCGGTAGCGTCGGTCCGGGTCTCGAGGTGAATGGCCGACGAACTGCTGCTGGTGATGTCGGCGACAGCGCGAGTGCCCACCGAAACGCCGCCGAGCTCCGCGTCGACGAAGCCGTAGATCGAGGCGCGGCTGCCGAGCCTTACCGTCAACACGAGCGGCGTGGAACTGCTGAGAAGTTTCCCGCTGGCGGCGGCGGAAAGGTTCTGGGAGGTGACGTAGACGCTGTAATCGCCCAGCGGCAGGTCGTTGAGCTGGGCCTGCCCCGAGGCGTCGCTATAGTACGTCGTGTCGCGCGGTCCGATGATGGTGACGAACGCGTTGGGAATGAGCAACGGATCGTCCGCGGTGACCCGCACCTGCACACTGCCCATCGTGGCCAGGACGATCGGCACGTTCACCTGCGCCGTATCGGCCGGAATGAAAACGTCGGTGACAACGGAGCGCTCCTGGCCGCCGAACTCCTTGACCACGACGTGGAAACCGTTATTCATGAGTAGTTTCGGGAACGAGACCGGCGCGCCGGCGGCCTGCTGCTCGCGCGAATAGAGCGACCCCTGGATCACCTGCACGTCGGCCAGCGGAGCGAAGACTCCGCTGGAGTGGCCTTGATCGTCGGGCAGGAAGACGGAGACATTGGCCGTGGCGGTCTGCTCGAGATCGATGCGAATGCCGCTCCGGTCGGGATAAAGCTTGTCGATGGATAGCGGGGCCGTGTTGCGCCCTTGGCGGGCGGTGTCGATGTCGACGGCTTGAAGGCTGAACGATCCTTCCGGGACACCGTTGAAGACGAAGGCACCCGTGCTGTCGGTCGTGGCCCGCGTGCTGAAAGTCGGTGTGGAGAGATAGACAGGAATGCCTGTGACGACGACATCCGGTGTGTCGCCATCGTAGACAGTCCCCGAGACGCGGCCGGTGAGGTTGAGCGCGACCTGCACCGATGCCGGCACGCCGGAGGTGAGCACGATGCCGTCCACACTGCCGGAGCGGCCGACGATCTTCGAGGTGGCGCGGACGCCGTAGGTCTGCCCCGCCGGTAGCTCGTCGAAGACGATCACGCCGTTGGCGTCGGTCGATCCGAAATCGTAGGCGCCGACGCCATTGTTCAGGGTCACTTCGGCGTTCGGAACTTTGGTGTACGCATTACTGGAGTCGACGACGGAGATGCTGAGTGACGACGTCCCGGCGCCGGCGGCGACCGTGATGACGACGTTCAATTTGTGGTCGAGCTCTCCGGAGATCTCCACCTGTGCGTCGCCGCGCCGATCCTGGAACGTCGGCGACTCGGCGGTGATGCGGACGCCCCCGGAGAAGACATTGTTGATGAAGAAGCCGCCGTCGGTGCCGGCGATCTGCGGATCGGAAGACGAGCCCCAGCTGCGGTACGGCCAGGAGAGCTCGCGGGCCCAGTAGCGCGCCTTCGGAATCGGCGCGCCGGTGGCGTCGACGATGCTGCCGCTGACGTTCGCCTGCTGGCGCATGACAATCACCAGCCCGTTGACCGGCCCGCCACCCGTTGGCGTCCGGCCATCGACGAATCCCGTTCTATAAATCCCGTCGACCGTCGCCTCGGCGGTAATATGAAAGCCTTGCGAGCCGGCGGTTGCCGGAATCTCGAACGAGCCGTCGGGCTTTGTGGTGATGCCGTCGGAGTGAACGACGCTTCCCACGAAGGTGAGCGAGGCTCCGCCCACCGGGGTCTGACCGTCGTAGTTGACGACGCGGCCGGTGACCTTGCCCATGGCCGCTAGCTTCAGATCGACCGACTCGACGTCGCCTTCGAAGCTGATGAAGGTGCCGGCGCTGGCGTAGCCGTCCGGATGTTCGATCGTCTCGGCCACGGCCGCGCCAATCGGCACCTGTGTGATCGTGTTGTAGCCGGTGACCGGATCGGTCTCGACCGGCGGGCGCTCCTGTTGGGTCAGCTCTTGTAGGGAGTCATCCCATCTCTGGTAGGAGACGCCTACAGGTCCGGCGGCGGGAGCGTACGCGGGCGTGCAGGTTGGGTTGGTGTCGGGACAGTGCTGCAGCGTGAGGATGTGGGCCTTCACCGTTCCCTGACCGGGAAGCCGCAGTTCGAGCAGCGGTTCCTGTCCGTCGAAGTCGGCGCGGATCGTTCCGTGCGCGATCTGGTCGCCGTACACCGGATGCCGGCCGACTGGAACGGCCCAGACCTCGACTTTCGCCGGCACCTTGACGTTTTCCAGCCAGTACGTGCCGTCCGGCTGCAACAGGAACGGATAAGACGGAAAACCGGGGAGCATCACGCGGTACGAGCGCACCTGTTCACCCGTCGCCGCATAGAGGCGTACACGCAGTTTGGCGAAGCCTTGCGCCGTGGTCGACCGCAGCGTGAACGGGACGTTGTTGGAGACTCCCGCGTTGAGAGTTCCCGGAAGATTGAGCACTCCTCCCCGTTTGGTATCGGGATCGAAGACGTTGACAAACCTCCCTGCCTTGTTCACGGGGACGTTGAGCACGACGTAGTGGCCCGACGCGTTCGCGGTGACGGCCGCCATGCCGCTGATCTGCACCACCGCGTTCGGAACGAGCACTTCCTTCGAAGGATCGTTCGGGGAGGTCGGATCGTCGCGCTTCACGTCGCCTTCGACGGTGGCGTAGCCCGCCTGTTCCGCGGGGGTCGGCACGTGAAGGGTGAGTGTTTCCTCGAGAACGGTATCGGGCTTGAGGTCGAACTCCACGCCCGCGCTTTCCTGGGTGATGGAGAAATCTGCGGCGAGGATGGAGACCAGACCGGCCGGCACCTTGTTGAATTCGAAACGGCCGTTGACGTCAGCGAAGCCGTCGATGAGGCTGTAGCCCTGCGTGTACACGCCGACGTGCGCGCCCGGTACGACCAGACCGTTGTCAGAGCGTTTGACCGTGATGCGCACGGTGCCCAGTCCAGCCAGCTCGCGTTTCTGGATGACGAGGTCCTGGGTGAGGACCTCGCCGGCCATACGCACCTGGTTCGTGGCGTAGGCAACATTCCCTTTCGAGTCCTGCACGGCGAAGGTGAGCATGCCCACCGGCATGTCGGTGACGGTGTAGTCGCCGTGAGCGTTGGTGAAGACGCGATGGAATTCGTTATAGATCAGGCTGCCGGCGGTCACCGGCGCGTTCGCGACGAGCGTGCCGTCGCTGTAGCTGACGTGGCCTTGTACAGTGGCGCGTCCTAGGAACTGCAGAACGACGTGCTGCACCTCCTTGTCCGTCCGGATCACGCCGTCGAGGGAGGCCCCTTTGTTGTCGACAAGCGTCTTCAGCGAATAGTTGCCGCTGATTCCAAGGTCGATATCCCGCGGAACGAACTCGAAAAGGAACGAGCCGTCCGGCTGCGTGACGTCGAATTGCATCAACTGATTGGCGGTGAGCTGGACCAGCGCGTTCGGCACGCCCGAACCGTCGCCGAGCAGAAGCTTGCCGATGACGATGCCGCCAGGCTGGTCGTTGTCGATGCGCGGAACGATCGAGGTAGACGTGTATGTGCGGCCCGGCACGACGGCATCCGTGACCGGATCGATCGACAGCGTGTAGGTCGCGTGCGTCGACAGGGCATGATCGAAGCTGATGTTGATCATGCGTCCGTCGTCCTGTTGCGCGGCACCGGGGATGACGATCGGTGCGTTGGCGTCGCTCGGATTGTTCTTCCGCGTGACCGAGACGTTCGCCGTGGGGACGGCCGTGGTCAGACCGAAGAGGTTGCGCAACCCTTCCTGGTCGGCGATGGTGACGGGCCGGTTGAAGAGCAGCGTGACGACGTGGCCCGCGACATCGAGCTGGAGATCCTGCGCCGCGCCGGCAAGCGCGAGCTGCGTCTGACTGACGTCGCTCACGATCGGGGCCGGCACCGCACCGGTGACGCTCAAGGCATGGTTGCCTCGGTCGATGACGATCTTCACCGGCGATCCCGGCGTGGCGCCGGAGAGGCTGACGCTGTTGCGGATGGATGTGCCGTCATTCGTGCCGGGATAGATGAGATCGAGGCTGAAGCTGGCGGCGGCCGGAGTGATCGAAAGCTCGATGCTCTCCTTCCAGCGGCCGACGATGGCCAGCTCGCCGGTGTCTGTGGCCGAGGCGGGGTTGAAGCGCGTGAGCTCACCGTAGATGAGCGTGCGCTTCGCCGTGTCAGGCGTCTCCGCGACATCGGTCATGGAGGTGCGCGAAATCGCCCCCGTAACGGTCATCGCATACGGGCGGTCGGCGCCACTCACCGCCGCGCCATGCGCGACCGCGAGGAAGTACGGTGTGCGGTGGGAGGTGGCCGCGGCGAAGTCGTCGACGAACGTCCCGACCGGCTTGCCGTCTGCCAATCCGACGCGCTCGAGCTCGCGGGCGATGGCCGCACCCGATCGCCGTCCGTCCGGATGGAGCATGCGCAGTTGATCCCACTCGCGCATCTCGGAGCTGACGGTGGCGCGATCGAGCCGCTCGATGTTGCCGAGGAGGTCGAGCGCGAGGTGAAAGACCGGACCGCGGTCTTCATCGGCGTTGTCCGTGATCAGGGCATGACGGCTGACGAAGATCCGCTCGCCGGCGCGCGCGATGTCCTGCGCCCGCTGGTAGACGTCGTCCTGGATGAGACGCGGATACTTCGAGATCTGCGCCGACAGCGGAGCCGTGGCCAGCGAATAGCCGATGCCGAGCAGCGGCATGTTCGCGTCGACCAGCGCGGAGTTGACGAACTGCGTGTAATACGGAAGCACCAGCGTGGCTGGCGAGAGCGGGATATCGCCCGCCTGCACCTGCATCACCAGCGAGATCTGCGCGGAGATGCCGTCTGGCGCGTCAGCCGCGGCCGCGCTGAAGTGTCCTGTAATGTCGGGCGTGAGCTTGTACGGTACCGGGATGGTCTGCCCCGGCTGGAACGTGAGGTCGCTGACGCCGCTCCCCCCTTCGGTACGGCAAAGGTGGAAGTTGAAGCCGGTGCCACAGGCCGGAATCGACTCCAGACTGAGTTTGACCGTTTGCGCCTGCGGGGAGGTGTTCGTGATGAAGGCGAACGCCGTGTATGGCTCCTGCGCCCGCACGTTCTGCGGATGGACGAAGTTGATCTGGAAACGCGGATCGCTGACGACGATGGTCGACGTTGAATGACCGTGTAGCAGGACGTCGGCCTGGTTCGGTGCCCTGTACGTGGCGTGAATGTCGATATCGACAGGATGGGTACCGCTTCGGAGCGCTTCGAGACTCCAGTCCGCTGAGCCCTGGGCCGTGGCCACCAGCAGCGTCGCGCCATTCGCGTCGCGGATCGGTACCGCCTGGCCAATCGTCACCGGCGGATTCACCTTCGCCACACGCAGCCCTGTCGGGGTGGTGATCGTCGCCGAAACCGAGTCGAGCACGATCTGCGAGCCGGCCGGGGCGTTGTTCGAGACGTTCAGGATGACCGCGAAAAACTGGTGCAGCACGCCGAAGCCGGTCGGGATGATGATCGCCACGGGAATCGACGGATGATGAGTCTTATCCTTGGGGTCCGGGGGCGCTTCCTCGTCGCCGCCCGGCGACTTTTCCGGCAGCAGGTCCTCGAAGAGCGACATGCCGATAACCTGAGGCGGCTGGAAGCGCGGCGGCGGTCCGCTTTGCGACGGGTTTGGGAGAGCGCCCGGTTGATATGGCGATTTCACCGGCTGATGCGTGCGGCGGTCGATGATCACCGGGTAAGGCACCACGACCTGCTGCCCATTGATGGTGAAGACGAAGGTGTAGTCGTAGACGTCGTAGTTGCGGGAGTCGATGGTGATGCCGCGCGCACGGAGGTCGTCGGCGGTGAGCTGTGTGATCGTTACCGTTGTGCCCAGCGTTCCGACGACGTGTACGACCGTGAACGTCGGCGTGGCGTATTGAACGAAGTTGCCTTTGCTGTCGATGAGTCGGATGTTCAGAACGGTGTAGTCGCCCTGCTCGTGCAACGGCGGCAGCGTGAACTTCCCGCCGGGCCGCGTCGTCACCGTCACCGGCGCGTCGAGGCCGGGTCCGGTCAGATCGCCGACGGCCGTCAGACCGGTCTCCGGCACATCGTCGTTCATCTTCTTGCCGAACATCGTCTGGATGACGGCGGGGATGTCGGCCCCCGTGTCGACGCTGTCCGGGACTTCAAGCGCGACGCCGGTGATCAGCAGGTTGGCCGAATCGATCTGGCCCGCCTGACCGGCAGGAGCAAGAAGGGCGGCGATGAGAATGAATACAGGAAGCGCTCGACGAGAGATCATTCTTTAGGGCCTCGGTGCGACGGGAATCGTGTCGGCTTCTTTCATCTCGCGCGCGAACCGCACAACCGGCGATTCGACACGCTTCGCACCCGGCTCGATCAGCATCGCGCTTTGCGGCGGGAGGTCGGCGTCGAAGCGAAGGACGGAGGTGCGCACCGTGACCGGTCCACCCTCGGCGTCCATCGTGATGGTCTGTTCAGACGGCAGCGCGTAACCGGTTGCGTCGCCCGCGTCTGTGCTGACGCTGGTGGCCATGATCGGACCTCCGCGCCGCGCCGTAGAGGCGATGCCCAGGATGGCGTCGTGCTCCGGTTGATGTGCGTTCGGATACGAGGAGCCGATCAGCGCTTCCACCGCGGCACGGGAGAGCGTCACCGAGCGATCGAGCCCGATGGTCACCTTCGTACCCGGCAGCTCGACGTCGAACGTATCGACGGAGCGGCCGCCGCTGCCGCGCTTGAGGCCGGCCTGCGTGATCTTCGGCGCGGCGTTGGACTTCGCCGCCATCTTCGGGCGCGCATTGGCGATCTCGTCGAAGCGCGTGATCGAGTACGTGCCCCTGGCGTGATCGATCTCGGTGAGTGTCTGCGCGTCGTAATCGAGGATGGTCACCCGATCACCGGCCACCGTGACGATGCGGTTGCCGTAGCAGTACTCATCGACATTCTTCGCCGATCTGGCAAACGGATCCTCGATGCGCTTCATCAGGTGCAGCGCCTTCGGAAAAAGGGCGTTCGCCCCATAGGCCGGCAATGCCGACACGAGCAGCAACAAAACAATCTTCTTCACTTGGACTCTCTCTCCCGGACGGACCGTTCCGGACGAATGCAGCGGCGCAGACTACTCTTCCGGAAGCGCGTCCACAACCGGGTTTGGGACAATGAGGCGACAACGCGTGCCAGAACCGGGGAATATGGGTATTGCTGAAGGAGTGCCCTGGAGAGATCTTTCGTTACACTAGCCCTTCAAAAAAACCTGCGAGCGAGCAAAAGCGGCGCGCATAGAACATGGGCCTACTTCCTGATGTTGCGTCGCATCTGATCGACGGAACGGAAGCCGGCCAGGTACGCGGCCTCTTTCTTCGAACGTCCCATGGCAATCAGCCGTTTCGCGTGCCGCGCGCGCAATCGGCGAAGGAAGGCCGACGGCGTCTCGTGGATATACTGATTCCACACGCGGTAAAACGACCGGCGTGACGGCCACTCCCGCACCAACGCGCTCATCGGCGGTACCTGGGGCTGGGCGGCCATCGACTCGAGCTGGCACCGCAGCTTGTCGGGCAGCATCGCCAGCGAGCAGCCGATCTCGTCGAGCGCGGCCACGAGGTCGGAACAAAACGTCTCATCGGCGACCAGCTCGTCGCGCCATCGGTCGGACTCTTCCAGCGACGAGAACGTCATGATGCGCTCACCGCCAGCTCCGTCAACGGGGACGGGAAACCCCCAGCGTCCTGGAGTGAATTCTCCAGGAACGATTTATGACACGCGGTACTCGCTGCCGGTTCAAGCACGCGAAGCGCAAGGCTGAAACCGTGTAGCAGGAATGCCGACCGAACCGCGGACCGCGACATGTCCGCCTCCTTTGCCGTCTCTCATGTGTGTGCCCGAAGCGGCGTTTCTCCCTCGCCCTTCGGCGCAGCCGGGCCAAGAGGGGTCTGAGAATCTGCTTCAAAGCGGTCTCGACAACCCCGGCGCACGAATCACGCCTGAGAGTCTGTAGTAGCATCCTACCTTCACAAAACTGGAAGGAAGGCAGTCATGAGTGTTCCTTGAGAAGACTACGTACTCCGTCTGCGCTGGACGGATCCGGGCGCGCTGACTTTCGACTCGATCGGCATCGGCATCGACGACGGCGGCAAGGTGGTTTGGAGCAAGAGAATTCAGACGACCCGCAGCATCGGCCGGGCCATGGGCATCGTGCCGCTGGCGGCGCCCGGCCAGTTCCTCGTCGCCTCGCACAATGCTGACGAGACGGAAACCTGGCTTTACGGCATCGACCGTACCGGCAAGCTCACCGGCCTGGAGATGAGGTTCTTCGACAAGTTCGTGCAGCGTCTGCGCGCGCTGCCGGCGCAAGGCGTCTTCGTTCTCGGCACGAACAACGACGACCTGTCGCATCCGCTCGGATGGATCCTGAACATCGACCCGGCTACCGGAAAGCCGGCGTGGGAGCGCACGTACGATCCGTACGACGGCACAACGCTGCCCTGGTACGACGCCGCCGAAGGGAAGGGAATCGTCACGGCAATCGGCAACGCCGGCGCGATCGCCAAACCGCTCCTGGCCACGCTGGCCGGCAACAGCGCGCCGGACGCCGGCAACGTCCGGACGGTGTTCCGGCCGGCCTCGGATGATTCCACCATCTTCCTCAACGGCATCGCCAACGTTCCGGGGCCGGCGTCGACGTCATCGATTTGCGGCGAATTCGACAGCGCGGCCTGGCACATCGCCATCGACGACGCGGTCAATATCCTCTGGCAGAAGAAGTACAACCACGGCCGGTCAAGCGCCTCGCTCACGCCGATCCTCTTTCCGAACGCCGGCACCGTCGTCGCCGGCGGTCTGGCCATCGTCCCCGGCGATCCGCTGCGCGGCCTGCTCGTGCAATCAAAGGCCGCCATCGGCAGTCCCGCGTCATTCGGGTGCGGCGAGGAGACGTACGCGGTCTTCAACCCGGCGGACCTGTCGAGCGAGCAGATCGAGTCGCCGTTCAAGGACCTGGCCATGATCGCCAGTGATGTGTTCGTGAATCAGGTTTTTTCAATGGTTTGCAGGCAGCGAAAGAGCGAAGGCCTGGACCTCATTGCATTTCCCTCGCGCAGTTTTCGCAGCAGGGGCCGAAGTTGGTGGGCACGGGCGCCCTGGGGGCCGCTCACCAAGGCTGGTCCGTCTCCATCTCCGGCGACGGGAACACCGCCATCGTCGGCGGATACACCGACAACAACACGATTGGGGCCGCCTGGATCTGGACGAGGAGCTCAGGGGCATGGACCCAGCAGGGACACAAGCTGGTCGGCTCGGGCGGCTCTCTTCAAGGCTATTCCGTCTCTCTCTCCGCCGACGGCAACACGGCCATCGTCGGAGGTCCTGAATACGGCGCGTGGGTCTGGACGAGGATCGCAGGAGTCTGGACTCAACAGGGACCCAGGCTGAACGGCTCGGGCGGCGTGGGGAGCGGTCAACAAGGCTTCTCGGTGGCGCTCTCCGCCAACGGCGACACGGCCATCTTCGGAGGGGCCCGCCGACTCCGGTGGCACCGGGGCCGCGTGGGTCTGGACGAGGGTCGCAGGAGTCTGGGCTCAACAGGGACCCAAGCTGGTCGGTTCGGGCGCCATGGGGAACTCATTCCAAGGTCAATCCGTCTCCCTCTCTGCCGACGGCAACACGGCCATCGTCGGAGCGACGGGGGACCACAGTTACGCCGGGGCCGCCTGGATCTGGACGAGGAGCGCAGGAGTCTGGACGCAGCAGGGACCGAAGCTGACCGGCTCGGACACGGTGGGGACCAACCTCTGGCAAGGCAACTCCGTCTCCCTCGCCGACCTTGGCAACATGGCCATCATCGGAGCGCCCCACGACAACGGGACTCATGGGGCCGCGTTGATCTGGACGAGAAACGCAGGAGTCTGGACCCAGCACGGAAGCAAGATGGTCGGCTCGGGCGCCGTTGGGATCGCCGCGCAAGGCCAATCCGTCTCCCTTTCCGCCGACGGCAACACGGCTATCGTCGGAGGGTACAGCGACACCGCTCAGATTGGGGCCGCGTGGGTCTGGAACAGGATCGCAGGAGTCTGGACCCCGCAGTCCACCAAGCTGGTCGGCTCGGGTGCCGCGGGGAACACCTGTCAAGGCTACTCGGAGGCCCTCTCCGCCGACGGCAATACGGCCATCGTCGGAGGGTACGGCGACAACAGTAATGGTGGGGCCGCGTGGATCTTCACCGCGGTTCGGCCGCGGCGGCGTGCTGTCAAGTAATGATGGGGAGGCGTCTCGGTGTTAGTCCTTCGACTTCGCCGACCGTCGCGAACCGCATTTCTCAAACTCTCACTGGAATCGACGGCACGCTGTCACCCGTCGAGAGCCTTCTCCCCCGCGGTTTCTGGCGGGGGAAGAGAAGCCCATGGAGCACCACGAGGCTGGAATGTGGAAAGGTGATCGAGAACCAGCGTACCACCAAGTGGAACTACGGTGATGACACCGCCACGCTATCCTCAGTATGCCTATCCTGTGGGAAGGTTCGCCAGTATGGTAAGGGCCCCGCCATCGGCGAAGGCCGTGGCAAAGGCCTCGTCCCCTCCCTTAAGGGCTGCTGCGAGCGCTCTGTTCAGCGGGTCTTTAGCCGGTGCGCCGATGCGAAGCAGGGCGAAGACTGTCTGCATGCGAATCTTCTCGTCCTGGTTTGTGCTGACGGCCCACTCATAGAGATCAACCAGCGGCTGTGCTGCCTCGGGGATCTCGAACTGCTTAATGAGTGTGCAGAACAGGTCTCTGGACAGGCGCTTGTTCTCGTATAACTTCCTGATCAACGGTATGGCCTGCGGGCCCAGTTCGGCGCAGCGCTCCGCCCGGCCCTCGGCACAATAATAGAAGATCTTCCGCTCGTCGCTATCCGGCTGCCACCCCATCCGACCGAGTAGGCGCGCCGCTTTCTTTCGGAGCTCTTGCGAGCTGTCCGGAGACCTTACGAGCAGATCGGCGATCGCATTGAAAGAGCTGGGATCCTCGAGTTTCGCGAGAGCCTCCAGCGCCGCGAACCGCACGTTAAGGTCACTGTCTCGGAGCAATGCGACGAGTTGCGGAGTGGCCCGCAGTTTCATCAACCCGTTGAAATCTCGCTTGGCCTTCAGTTTCTCCGGGTCCGGAGAACCGAATACTCTGCTCAGAATACCTAGACCGCTCATAGCGTCTCCTCGTATGCTGATCCGTCGGCAGCTTCTCGATAGGGTTCAGTATACATCTGGTTGCTACGTGTTGATCGCTGAGCTAGGTGCATAGGGTTTCGTGCGCGGCCTAACGTTTTAACGTCAGCGGCGCGGTGCCGCACGCCGAATGGTATCGTACTTGGGACCCAGCAGAGCGCGGCACCACGTCCGCTGGACCGCCAAGTTATGTGGCGCCTCGATCACGTTCGTCCCTACTCCGCACGATCCTCCATAACCGGCCAAGCTTTGCGCCCATACTCTTGGCGAATTCGACCGAAAAGCAGTCAGTGCCGGTACGCACGAGCGTGTTCCTTGTCCATGTAAGGCCTCCGTACCCGGCCAGAGCACAAAGCCCGAAATTGATCATTCCGCCCCATATTCCATAGTCATCTGCCGAACTGCTCGTCAACCAGTGCTCTGGGAGAAAACACATGCCAGCAAGAGCCCCTAATCCCACGGTGGGCAACGCGAGAAGGTCGCTGCGCGAAAGGGCCTCCATGCGACTAAGGGGAAGACGAACCACCCGAGGATGAATCCGACGGGAAAGCCAATTTCCATGCCGGTGTATCTGTTACCGGTCGCCATGATCATGATCGAAGAAACAACGAAAGGAACACACACAGACGCTACAGATGCGAGTACGAAGGCAGCGCTGAATCGGCGGAGGGACGTCACGCCTGGCCCTTCAGCAGGGAGAGACGTCACACCTTCACTCACGCCGCATCACTTTCACCGCCACATAACTTGTTATTGAGCCCCGCCCCCACTTCCCGGCGAAAACCCCGCCGTGACGGATATCGGGCGAATGGGCTCGTGACAGACCGGATCGTAACACGCTCCAGTCCAACGGGTTGGCTCTTTCCGGTTGCGGCATGGAGTGGTTATCCGCCGGGGTGTGACGGCGAAGCATCCTCCGAGCGGCCGAGGGCATCGAGTGGGCTTCTTACCCCCGACGCGCCCAGACCGAGGACGTGCGTGTAAATCATGGTCGTCTTGACGTCGGAGTGCCCCATGAGCTCCTGCACGGTCCGAATGTCGTGACCCGACGCTAGAAGGTGTGTCGCAAAAGAGTGTCGTAGCGTATGCGGCGTCGCCGCCTTCGCGATCCCTGCCCGGCGCACAGCCTCGTGGACGGCTCGCTGGATGACCTGCTCCCCGAGGTGATGTCGCCGCTCGATTCCGCTTCGCGGGTCGATGCTGCGCTGCCCCGACGGAAAGACCAACTGCCACGACCACGAGGCATTCGCGTTCGGATACTTCACCGCCAGCGCGTCCGGCATCCAGACTCTTCCGAATCCCTCTGCCACATCGCGATCGTGCAGCCTCCGCACTCCCTCGAGATCAGGAACTCGTTGATCTCGGGCGCTCCCATCGCACTCGGATGCTTCTTCCCCTGAAAGAGAATGAAGCGTTTCGCCCGCTGCGTTACCGCCTGATCAGAGTTTTTGGGCACCACAGCGAGATTGCAGCCGGTTTACGGATCAACAGTCCAGGAAGGATCTCCCGCCTGATCAAGGAAGGAGATTGGGAAATCGGAGCCGCCCCCCTCCTGCAGCAGAAGATCAACCGTTGCTGCGAGCTGCTCCGAGCCTCACCGGCCATCGTTCTCCAGCCCCGAGGCTCCGACACACTCGCTCCGCATTGGTTCTGAACGGCCCAGAACCGGGCCGAGCCTCGCCGCAAAGGCACGCGCAGGCTCCTGAAGCACTACGCCGGTCGTCCTCTTCCCAGAAATCCCAGTCGTCCGTCCAGCTCGCAGAATGCCGGGCGTGCAAAGAGAGCAAAAAACACTCGCACAAGAGTGATCGTTGCCTATCATGTTGCTGGTCACCCCCACTACGCGTCGTCCCGATGTCGCTGTGCCACGGCGCTGGCAGCCGGTACTCGGTCGGGCTCCGTGGTCATCATCGCGACCGGCACTGCTCGCGAAAGACTTGACTCTGACTAGACCCGTCGCGGAGCGACGCGGGGCGCAAGCGCGCAGCGCGCTGGAAACCTGACCCCATCTAGTCGCTCATAGCAGTGGTAAACCAAATGGGCCCGTAGGCGTACCGTCTTGGTCGCGCAGACGAGGAAGCGCGACGACACTCAACGGGGGCGAAGCTGACATGTTTCGCCGTCAGGATACCCATGGTTGGGTTTGCACGTACTGAATGGATTGTCGCTAATACTTTTTCTAACCGAGTAAGTGAAAGCCTCCCCTAGGGAAAGCTTCTTCCAGTATAAGATAATTATCTCGCCACTCTTTCCTCGTTGTTCTACTCTTCCGATTCGTACGATGGGCAACCAACCGAGGGCACCGGGCCGGTTGCGAGTGATCGCCACCTGCCCACCTGCCTGTATCGGCGACGAAAGCAAGTTGGTTTCAATATCAGGCAGAATGTTGACGGTCGTGACTGGAAAAGCACTGTCATTTACTATTGTCAGCGCCGCGTACTCACTCTCACCATCGCGGATGGTGTATGTATAGGACGTTCCCACCCTTAGGCCCATACACCAAGTGTCAGTCTTGTTATTCGCCTTCGTTATTCGAAGGCAGACATGATCGGAGGGGGCAATGTCTGCGATCGTGAAAGAACTGCCGCTGGGTATCGGACCGGCCAATCGATTGGGCGGCGGAGGCGAGGTCGTTGTCCATTTCTTGTCAAACGTCTGCAGGGTGACCCCGTTCACGGGTGTCGATGAACGGTTGACAACCAAGAGACCGACAGAAGTGGGTGAACCTGGAGCGTCCGCTTCTGTTACAGCGGATATTCCTGGCGAGGGAGCTGGCGGCGTTTGTGCGGAGCTCCCGCTGAGTATTCGTCGGAGAGCCGTCGCGTTGGCATTCAGGGAGTCGGGAGTGTACTTGTCGTGTTCGCAGGCCACATTGATCTGAGTGCAAAAACGGTCGAGGACGTCAAAGAACACGGCGCTCTGCGTTGCAGCGTCGTTTTGGCGGAACGCTTCCTCTAGTCGGGTGGCCGCTTCCGAGCGCGCACGCATGTCGTCGCTCACGGCTTGGTGCGGGGGCTCCTCCGCCGCAAGACGTGCGACAATAGACGAGAGGATGCTAAGCATCCCCACTAGGACAAATGCCAATCGCATTGTGCGGTCTCCTTCGACGAGGTGCGATGTGGTTGAGAGGGGCTGTGTCCGTGGATACTGGCGGCTTGATGGAACATGACAGCGCACTCTATTGACCTGTACGGCGTTGAGACGGGGGCTGGGATTGTAGCCTAACTTGTCGCTACGACGATTCTAGGCCGACGAAATGAAAATTGCAAGTGACGACCGCCCACCAATGCTCGGTCGTTCCAGCGCCCGGATGGTCGTGTGACAAGCGTCGCAATCGCCTTCGAGCGGCGCACTCATTCGGACCCTGCCCATTCTAACACATTGATTCTGCGTGGGTTCCCGAGCCGATTCTGCCGACCGTGTAGAATTCGGGCCTGCTCACTCAAGTCCGATCGCATGCTCTGCCCGTAAGCCCTTTCAATCCAATAGCCTACGCGATTTGCAAACCCTGTCCGAAAAGGGAGACACTTTCGTGGCCCTCTTCGCATGACTCCCTTGCGTGAAACGAATCACAGGATCAGTACACGAAGTAGACGATCTGTCCTCCGAAGGAGAGCAGATAGGTCAGGATCGATACCTCGTCCGAACTCCCGGGCTTCCAGATCCGCATCGCCTGCGGGATGTAGGCCACTCCCGTGGCGACACCGATAACGGAGACGAGCCAAGCGAGAAGAGAATCGAACAAGTTCATGCCCTATACGATATGCCGGATAAGGCCTGGGGGCAGTGGCGCGCCGACGCGAAGGAACGTGACCGCGTCTCACGCGGCTTCCGCGGATCAACCTTGGGAAGGGCGACGCATCGCAATTCGCACAAGTAAATGAAGAAACGCGAGTTGGGCGCGAATGAGGCGGCGCCTGCAGCAGAACGAAGGTCCTTGGCTCCAGGAGCCGTCGTCTATTTCACCATGTCCGTGCGGATCTCCGTGTGGATCGCGATTTTGACGGGAACGCTTCCGGTACTTGGTATGGTTACCTTCAGAAGCTGGCCCGCCGAGGCGATCATCGCCAGGTCGAAATCCACAGCATACATGTGTCCGTTGTTGACGCTTATCAAACCGTCTACGATGCCGATCTCGCTGCCTTTCAACCACAACAGGCGACCGAGTGAACGGCTAATCGCCGTCGTGTAGTCGTCATTAGCGACCCTATCGTACTTTACGACCTTTCCATTCAAGTCAGCATGAATGATTCCAGATGCATTATAAAACACCACGTATTCTCCCGGCTTCAAATTCTGAATCCGCACCTCGCCATTTTCATTGCTGATTCCTGTCAGGGAAGTGTCGATCGTACATTCCCGTTTACCATCCTTCTTGGGCGCGAGTATGATTCTTGCCGATGGGACAGGTTTCTTTGAGACCGTGTCCGTTAAGACGGCTCGAAAATCGCGAGCACCCATGCATGTCGTTGTCGTTCCGATGAAAAGCGCAAGTAGAGACAAGTTCCGTAACCGCATTTAGTACTCCTTTGAGATCGCGCGAATGCCGTGGCCCAAGGTTGAGAAGAGTGACGCGTGCAATCCACGCAAGTAGATGAAGGAAGATGAGCTGCCGTCCGTCTGCGTGAGGAGGATGGGCGGGAGCAGAATGGCGCGGAGCATGGTTGGAAGCGTAGCGCGAAGGCGCGCGAACCGCTGTGACGCCGGCAACCGGTCATGGATGGCGCCAGAGGTTCATACCTTTCAATTCCTGCACTTCCTTCTGTGGAGCCAGCAAGTCTCGGAACCAGAGTGGGTTACATCGAGGCCCCCAGTCTACGGCGACCGTGCGACGCGGCGTGAAATGCAACAAGCCACGTGTTTGCATAGGCTTAGCATACGATATGACGGATACGGCCGCTCAACCACCCCAATACCTGCTCAGGTGTCGTAGTCGTCAGCAGGGGGAGGAAGAAGCCAGTAGGGTACGAACGTCTCCGGATCGGGTGTGGTCAAGTAACAGACGGGAGAGGCCGGTGCAGCCGCGTCAGCGGCTGGATACTCCGCAGGGGCGAGAGGCCGCCAACGAGGGTCTCGCTTGAACGATCCCGCCTCCTTGACGTCGATTGGGTAGGTGGCGAGGTTCGCGTGCTGAGCCTCCCGGAGTGAGCCGATATTGGCACCGACGGTAAAGTCCGGTTGGGCGAGCTGAGCGAGGTCCTCCACCCAGCCGCAGACAGCACACGTCTCCGAGGAGGAGCCGTAGGGGTGAGCGAAGACTGTAAAGCCGCAGGCCGGGCACGGATAGATGTAAGAAGAGATTTGAATCATGATTTGATCTTTGCCAAACGGATGTCCAAACTCACCCGCCCGGCCCGGACTCGACATGGTAACGCGGGACCCATCAAGTTGGCGTCAAGTCCGGCGTGAGTTCATGAGTCCACCCGTCACCGTGGGCGAGGCCATTCAAAGTGTCCTGGCGCAGGACTTCGCAGACTTCGAGCTCCTCGGCGCTCACAGGTTCTTGCCCTCGGCGGATATGACGCCGCGTATCCCTCTTCCGAAGATTACGCCTCCTGCGCACGGGCTGCATCCTAACGTTGCCGTTGATCGGGATGAAGCAACGCCACCACAAAGGCCGCGCCACCATCGAATACGCGGGCATCAAGCGCGCGAACTGGGCAGCGATCATGAGGAAGTCTCTCGGTCCCTACCTCGGGCGCCCGGTCTCCGACGAAGAGATCGCCGCGCTCATCACCGTCTGGAGATTCGACGGAAAGAGCGGCATGGCACCCATCGCCGACCGTCCGATGCGGGAAGCGTTCGCCCGCTTCCGCCGCGACCATCACGACCAGGAACTGCGCCGGCGCGCCCGGAGACGGACCGCCCGCCAATGGCTGGAAGGCGCCCGCTTCTTCGCGAACACCGGCGTCGTGCCGAGGCGATGCGGTACGCGCTGCGAGCAGCCCGCTGGAGTCTTGCCACGGTCACCGAGGCGGCGCGGGGACGGTGGTGAAGGGTGAAGTTGGCGCCGGAGGCTTCTGCACTTTCTTTTGTAGAGTCGGGCAAGTATCGGAACCAGAGTGGATTACGTCGAGCCTCAGCAGTCTACTGCGAGCGTGCAACGAAGGGCTGGCCCCAGAGGCCCTCCTCAGATAAAACCGTCTTCCATCTGCGTTCTATCTGCGCCATCTGGGGATGAAGCTTTTCAACAGCCGGCCAGCCAAGCCATCGCCTCGGCGAACCCCGGCAGCGCCGCCGACAGCTCCTCGATGTGCGCGCTGGCGATGCCGTCCAGCTCCCGCTCCAGCACGCCGCTGACTTTGGTCTCCTGCTGTTCCGCCCGATACTCCAGCATGTCGATGTGATGCCGCGGCAGCCGGACGCGCAGCTCCGCGCTCCGGATCGCCTGCGGCAGGATGCTATCCGCGTCGTCCCCGAGCGCCTCTTCGATGACGTGCATCGGCCAGATCTCCAGCGCCTTGGCCATCATCTCCGCCCGCGGAAACCACTTCCCCAGGGTCGTCGTCCACAGCTCAACTTCACCAGAGGCAATGGCCTCGGACATCTGCCGCCGCGACCACCCGAGGAGCCCCTCCGCCTGCATAATGCTGACATGCGGCCGTGGCTGTAGGAAGATG
>JADGNY010000193.1 GCA_017883235.1 Thermoanaerobaculia bacterium
GTTAATAAACGACGCTTCTCGACGACCGAAGCCATCTTTCTAAAAGCAATACGTCTTAGCCTGTGCCTCCGCTGGCGGGAACCACTGCTGTCGTTGGGCCGCTGCTCGTATCCACTGGCGGGGCGGGTGGTTGCGTGCCTGGAAGCGGCGGCGGGCCGGCAAACATCGGGAGGCCTCTGGTTTTATTGAGGTGCAGCGTGACGGCGGCGGTGTACACGTTCGTTCGCGTGCTGGGCGTCATTGAGGCCGCAGTGTGGGTTGTCGTCGCGGAGACCTGGCCCGAAACGAGTGATGACAGCCAGAGCGGCGACCATTGCACGATCGATCCGAAGGATTGATCGCGGACGCTCGACACCGCCACGAGGTCCGGTTTTCGGTCGAGAGTGACGCTCGGCGAGACGGAGAGGCAGTGCGTGGGGAAGGCGATCGAGGGAGTGAGCGAGAGCGTCCAGTAGTCGGTCGTCCCGCCAGTGGGCGTGGCGTTGGTCCGGGTGAACCCTGCCGAACCGGCCAGAGCGACGTTGGTGATCGGCGCACCGTTTGCGGCGACCGTCATCGAAGTGACGTCGTTGTTTGCCGTAGGGCTTATGTGGTCGTCAAGGTGGCTCCAGGTGAGCGACTCGGACACGTTGATCTTCGAGAATGTCTCGGACAGCGCCGCGGACGCCGAGGAGTTCCTGCGGCTGGTGGCCAGCAGGGACGAAGCCGCGAGGGCGTCGGCGTGATCGGTGTTGACGCCCAACGCCGTAATCAGCGAGATGCGGGGGTTGAATGTGGTCGTCACGCTCAGGCCGATGGCGCTTGCAGTGGCATGTTGCAGCGGCGAATTCGTTTCCTGCCCCTGCTCCTGGTGGCCGACGGTGAGGTTGAGAATGTTTATCCCGAAGGTGCGGCCGAGAGTGAAATGCTCGCCGGTGCCGGGGATGAGACCACGGTTGCCCGGGTTGAGGTAGTTCGAGTCGACGGTGCGCAGGTCGGCGCTGTACGTCGTGCCGGCCAGGACGCCGTTCGCGGTGAGCCGGATGGCGTCGCCGCTGCGCGAAACCTGTGCGTTGCCGGCCTGCGGTGTCACGCTTCCGTGAGCCGCCTCGGCGGACAGCAGGCCCTTCGGCCCGAAGTCGTAGCGCGCGAAGATGCCGAAGTTCCGGGTGGTGTTTTCCGTCGTATGCAGCAGAGGGTCCGCCGGCTCTTGCATGCGCAGCGCGATCACGCGGATGAGGTACGGCTTGCCGTCTGGTGTCGCAAATGCCGCGCTGCGGATGCCGAGGCTCTCCGGGCTCGCCGAGAGCACGCCGTGAACCTGCGGGTCTACCGGCTGGTAGTAGCTGAGCGTTCCCCAAGCTGATCCGGCACGAGCGACGACGCCCGTACGAGCGGTACCGGACGTGAGGAACTCCGCGCCGTCGGTGAAGTCGGGAATCGTATAGCCGAGGCGCGCCGATCCCCACATCGGTCCATAGCTCGTGCGTCCTTGACCGAGCCAGTTCCGGGATGCCTGTGCCATGTGATTCGGATCGAGGCCGCCCGCGTACACAAGATCGCCCGTTGCCTGCAGACCGTTGCCGGCGGTGACGTCGCCGACGCTCCCCTGCGCCGAGAGCGAAACGCTGCCCGTGGTCTTATCACTGGCAGGACGGGCGCGTTGCACCTCTACGGTGCCGGACGGTTGGATGACGTACGTGGCCGGGTTGGTAACCGCGGGCGCTGACGGAGTCGGTTCGTCGCTGACGCTGAATGTCCATTCGTCGAGGGCGCCCGACGACGCCAGCGCCGCGACATGTTTCCCCGCGGCAAGCGGCAGCAGAGCGTCATAGACGATGGCGCGCGGTTGGCGCATCGCCACGGCGGTGACGTCGGTGCCGTCGACGAGTAGCGCGCTGTTCGCCTGCGTGCCCTCACGCCATCTCGCCGCAACCGAGAGCAATCCGCCGCTGATCGCACCGGCGCGTGGCAGGTGCTCGATGACGTCGACAGGCCCTCGCTCGGCCACGAGCGCAATCGGCGGCGCAAAGCTTTTTCCCAGCGTAACCAACTGGCTCTTGCCGAGAAGCGTGCCCGAGGGGCTGAAGGCATCGACGCGGACGGCGTCGCAGTTGCGCCATTCGATCGACGTGGCCATGCGGTAGGGAGAGGAGAACGTCAATGCGTCGAAGCAGCGGGATTCGCCGCGGAGGAACTCGACGCGATAGATCATGCCGAGGGATCCGCCGCTCCAGGCCACGCGGCGATCGGCCGCGCCGTCGATGTGAAGCGACGCCTTCGCTGGGAGTACGACGAATGTTCGCCACTCGGTCGGTTCGCCGCGTGTGTCGCCCTGGAAGATCGCGCGGACGCGCAGCCGCATCATGCCGCTGCCGAGGTCCTTTGGCGTCCAAGAAGTTTCGGTGGTGCGAAAGCGGCGGCTGCCGAGCTCGCGCCCGTCGCCGGCAACGTGCAGAATCTCCACCTCGTAGGCGCTCGCTCCGGGGACGAGCGTCCAGCGGATGCGCGGGACGCCTTCGATCAGGGCGCGTTCCGCCGGTTCGTAGATCGTCAGCCGGGTGGCGCTCGTCGCCAATGATTCGAATTTCACCGATGGCCCAGCGATGCCGCCGTTATTGGTGGTGCTCGGAGCATTGCCGGAGGCCGCGTTTAGCTTCGGCGAGTCGATGATCAGTGAGAGTCGATGCTCGCCCCAGGACGTGGGAGGGATCGGAACGTGCGCACGGATCGCCAGCGGTGCGCCGGCGTTGGTGGTTGCGATGAAGCGGTCGAACGGTACGCCGTCGACGGCCCATGCGCCTACGACCGTGCCGCTGCCGCTCATGGCCAGGAGCGCGCGCGGATAGACCGCGTCACTGTTGGAGACGATCGTTCCCTCGACTGGGAAAACGATCGTCGCGCTGTTGACGCTTAGCGGCGCGCCGATGGCCCCTCGGGGATAGACACCGGGCGCTCCGAATTTGGGGACCGCCGGAGGTGCGGCCAGTACCAAGGGCGCGGCCAGTGTTAGCGCAACCAGGAAAAACAACCGCGTGATCCTGATCATGATGAAACAAGATGTGACGGAACTTACAAATGTGCAGTGATGTCACACACGAGGCGACGTGACGGGCGAGAAGAAGATCCCGCATAATCACCGCATGCACAAGCCTCTCATCGGCATCGGCTCGGACGTCGCGCAGAAGAATGGTGAGCGTGACCGGGCCTTTGTCTACACCACCTACATCGAATCGTTGAAACGCGCCGGCGCGGTGCCGGTGCTGATCCCGCCGCAGCCGGAGAACGCCGCCGACGTCCTGGACGGGCTCGATGGCCTCCTCCTCGCCGGCGGCGATGACTGCGACCCCTCCGAGTACGGCGAGGAGAAGCATCCGAGCTGCGAGACGATGGATCCGCGGCGCCAGCAGAATGACGTCGGCCTGGCCAGGCTGGCGCGCCAGCGCGGCGTCCCCACGCTCGGTATCTGCCTTGGCTTGCAGGTGATGAACGTGGCGGCCGGCGGGACGCTGATCCAGGACATCGACTCGGCAGTGGACACAGACATCGATCATGCCAGCGCGCCGAGCGACCGGCATCGCCACGACGTCCACATCGAGGCGTCGACCAAGCTGGGGCGCATCCTGGGGACGCGCGCGCTAAACGTCAACTCCTCGCATCATCAAGCCGTCGGCCGGGTTGCCGAGGGATTGCGCGTCACCGCCCGGGCGCCCGACGGCGTCGTCGAAGCGATCGAGGATCCGTCGCATGTCTTTTATCTGGGAGTCCAGTGGCATCCCGAAGACATGCCGGGAGAACCATCGGCGACGGCGATCTTCGGCGCGTTCGTCGACGCCGCGCGCAAACACGCTCACGAAAAGGGAAACGCCTCGACGGAAATGTCACCGGTCGGTGCCGCGCAATCGGAATAGCGACTTTCCCGGTGCCGTTTGCGACCGGCGAACGGGAGGATTCAATTGAAACGGACTGCCTTGCTCGCCGTGGCCCTGCTGCTTGTCGTTCAGCAAGCCGTCGCTTCGCCGTGGCTGAAAGACATCGCCTCGGCCCAGAAGAAGGCGAAAGAGAAGAATCAGTTGATCTTCGTCGACCTTTTCGCGGACTGGTGCGGCTGGTGCCATCGTTTCGAACAGGAAGTGATCCCGTCCCAGGCCTTCCAGAGCTCGACCGACAACATGGTCCTCCTCCGTCTCAACACCGAGGATGGCAAGGACGGCTCCCGGTTCGCGCACGACTTCGGCATCAACTCCCTGCCGACCTTTCTCGTGCTCAACAGCGACCTGGTGATCGCCGGGATGATCAAAGGTTATGTGCCTTCGACAGAGTTCAAGAGAACGATGGACGACGTCGAAGGGAAGTACAAAGACTTCGTGAAGCGCGCCAGCGATGAGGGGTCGATCTCGAAGGACTATGCCAAGCGCCTGTCGCTGGCGAAGGAGTTCGAGTCGCGGGCCGCGTACGCACAGAGCGAAACGCGGCTGCGGAAACTCCTTGGCGAGCCGTCCATCCCGGCCGGAGTCCGCGACGACGCGTACTTCGAGCTGGCTCTCACGCAGATCCTCCAGAAGAAGTTCGATGAAGCGAAGAAGACCATCACCAAGTTCGGCACGCTGCAGAACAAGGGCGATTCCTTCGAGCGCTCGCGTCTCCTGATCGGTGACATCTACATGCAGCAGGGAAACGTCAGCGCCGCGCTCAACGAATACCGCTCCTTCAAAACCAGGTATCCAAACTCGCAGTACAACCGCAACCTCGACGTCATGATCCCGCAGCTCGAACGGCAGATGGGCGGACCGCGGAAGTAGGCTTCACGATCGCGAATACAGTCGTTGAAGAGAGGCGGGAATGTTGAATGTTGAGTGTTCAATGTTGAATGTTGAATGGAAGCGCACCCAGCGCCAGACCCTCATTGAACATTCAACATTGAACATTCAACATTCAACATTGACGTTGGTCCGCAGGCTGTTCCTCCTCTCCACGCTGGTAGCCACAACTTCCTTCGCCCAAATCTCCTTCGGTGGCGGAGCGATCCCGCAACACGACCTGGTCAAGCTGACCGGCTCCATCGACCGGAAGAGCGGCAGCGACGTGCATGGCGTCGTCACGGCCACGATCGAGAGCGGGTGGCACGTCAACTCCAACAAGCCGCTCGATGACTTCGTCATCCCGACGGTGCTCTCGTTCGACCCGGCCACAGCCGATCTTGTGGCCGCCGAATACCCGCCGCACACCGTCCGCTCGTTCAAGTTCAGCGGAGACCAGAAGCTCGCCGTCTACGAGGGAACGATCAGTATCCCGTTTACCGCGAAGGTGAAGGGTGACGGCCCGATCAAGGGCAAACTCCACTACCAGTCGTGCAACGACAACGTCTGTCTCCCGCCGCGTGACGCGGACGTAACGATCGACACGACCAAGGTCGTGGCGGGCTCAACGACCGCAGCGCCAGCCGCCGGATCGGCCAACTTCACCCCCCTCTCCGCCGCCCCGAAAGGAGGAGCGCCTTCGCCCGGCAGCGACCGCCTTTCCGCGGCCTATGCCGAGCACGGACTTCCGCTGACGCTGCTCATCCTCTTCGTCGGCGGGCTGGCCCTGAATCTCACGCCGTGTGTCTTCCCGATGATCCCGATCACCATGGGTTTCTTCGCCATGCAGAGCGACGGGCGGCGGTCGCGGCGATTTGCACTGTCGATTTCCTACGTCATCGGTCTCGTCGTCACCTATTCGGTCCTGGGCGTTTTCGCCGCGCTGAGCGGACGGATGTTCGGATCGTGGCTGCAGTCGCCGGCGGTGCTGATCGGCTTCGCGGTGCTGATGCTGATTCTGGCCTCGTCGATGTTCGGGGTGTGGGAGTTTCGCGTGCCGCAGTTCATCGCCAACCGCTCGGCCGGCCGCGCCGGTGCGGCGGGCGCGCTGACGATGGGACTCTTCGTCGGCATCGTCGCGGCGCCGTGCGTCGGGCCTGTCGTGGTGGCGCTCTTCACGCTCGTTGCCGCGATCGCCAAGCCGGCCATCGGTATGGCCATGTTCGCCACGCTCGCCTTCGGACTCGGCTTTCCCTACCTGATCGCGCTCAATGCCCTGCCGAAGCCGGGCGAGTGGATGGTGCAGGTCAAGAAGGCGATGGGCTTCGTTCTCATCGCCATGGCTTTCTATTTCCTCCGCGGGGTCATCGGCGAGACGCCGTTCCGCCTCGGCGTTGCCGCGAGCCTGCTCATCGGTTCGATCTTTCTCTTTGCCAGCCGCGGCCTGCGCGGCCGCGTCATGCGCCTTGCCTGCGCCACGATTCTCCTCGTCGGCGGTGTCGCGTTCGCCATCCCGCCACGCAAGGGCGTGGAGGTGACGTGGCAGAAGTACGATGCCGCGGCGGTGACCTCCTCGGCCGGCAAGCCGGTGATCATCGACTTCTTCGCCACATGGTGCATCCCGTGTAAGGAGCTCGACGAAAAGACGTTCAGCGATGCCACGGTGGCGAAGGATCTGGACCGCTTCACGCGCATCAAGGCTGATCTGACGAACGGCGATGATCCGCTGGTGCGCGAGCTCACGAAACGCTACGCCATCGTCGGCGTCCCCACGGTGGTCTTCCTCGATTCGGCGGGCCACGAACAGCAGCAGTTGCGCCTGACCGGTTTCGAGAAGCCGGAACAGTTCCTTGCCCGCAGCCAGCAGGTGAAGTGACGACGCTGACGCTCGACGCCGTGCAGCGCGTGCGCGACCGCATCTCGCGGGCCCACACACTGGCGAACGAGCGGTTCCGCGAGGCCTTCGCATCCGGAACCGGCCCGTTGCCGCCCAAAGCGCACATGGCCATGCTGGCGGCGGCGCTGGTCGAATGCGCGTCCGGGCTTCGCGTGCATGGCGAGATCCGCTACGACGTCATCGGCGACGAGAGCACGCCGTACGTCGAGCGGGGCAAGCCGGTCTACGAAGCGTTCGACGTCGATCGAAATGCCGAGGCCATCTTCGAGTACTGGCTGGTCATCAGCGACATCGTCGGCGCGACGTCATGGCGGATGACCCGCCTGATCGCCACCGCGGACGACTACGATGCAGCGTTGATGCGGATGCAGTCGCCGCAGATCGTCCGCGCCCTCATCGTCACGCATCTCCCCTCCGTCGACGCGCGCGACGACGGCACAGCCCTCCTCGAGGCGACGGTCTACACGCGCGCCGAGGAGGAACGGATCGAGCGCCGGCAGCTTCTCCTCGACGTCCACAACGAGTTCCACTACCACGGCCGCGCGCTGCTGGCCGAGGGACGGGGCGGGGTGCGGGTTTAACCGTTAGGGCCTGTTTACCGGAGCGCTGGCGTCTCGCCGGCTGGCCCGGCGTGCGTCCCGCCGCCGCGTTAACGCAAATGTTTGGAGTCTTGCCGGGCGGGCGGCGGTGGTTTCCGGAGCGCTGGCGTCCCGCCGGCTGACCCGGGGGCGTCTCGCCAGGCGTCTCGCCCTCAACCGGCAAGACTCGCAACATTCGCTGGTAACCCGGCGGCGGGACGCACGCCGGGCCAGCCGGCGAGACGCCAGCGCTCCGACCGTAAAGCGCTTAAGTTCCGCCATTGGAGCTACGGCTCAGTGCTCCACTGCGAGGCCGCCGGCGAGCACGAGCCGCCGTTTCCACCGTGCCTTCAGCACGACGCTCGCGAATACGAGCACGAGCGACGCCGGAAGCAATCGAAACGGCTGACCGTGCATGTTCATGGCCACGGTTCCGAGCGCGCCGATCATGATCACGATGATGGTCAGGGCGGCATAGGCAGCCGTGCGCGGCACGAGGATCACCGCCGCGGCAGCGACTTCGATGATGCCGATGACGATGCGGAACCAGTCAGGAAACCCAGCGTTTCGAAACATGCGGACCCAGTCGCTCTTCGCGGAAAACTTCGTCAGGCCCGCGCTGCACATCCACCACACGAGCAGCAGTGTGAGAAACCAGACTCCCACTTCTTTGGCGATCGCTTTCTTCGTCATCACATCCTCCGGCGGCAAGGTACGGCCGTGTACGGTGGATGCTCCCGAGTTTGGGACTGCCCGGACCGATTCAGGGGCGAGCCGCGGTGCGCGCAGACGTACGCTGAACGTGCGACTGGCGGTGATGCGCGTGCCGCTACCTTCGCTGCCGGCCGCACCGGCATGCACGTCATCCTGATGTCCGGCTACGCGGAAGACGCGCTGGTCCCTGATGGGCTGGATGCGTCGGATGCCGTTTACGGAATCGGCATCCTGTCCGCCGTTCGCGCCATGCTCGGGCCGCCGCGGTGAGGGCGGAATCGCCCGATTCCGGGGAGGCGTAGCTCGTACGGATCGAAGCGTGCGTGGTACGCCGGGTAGCGTGCCTGGTGAATCAATCACCGCGGATGGTGAGTCGCCCGGCTCGGGCTGTGAGTCGTCCGGCCGGGGCTGTGAGTCGTCCGGCTGGGGCTGTGAGTCGTCCGGCTGGGGCTGTGAGTCGTCCGGCTGGGGCTGTGAGTCGTCCGGCCGGGGCGGTGCGTCGTCCGGCTGGGGCGGTGAGTCGTCCGGCTGGGGCTGTGAGTCGTCCGGATGGGGCGGTGCGTCGTCCGGCTGGGGCGGTGAGTCGTCCGGCTGGGGGCGGTGAGTCGTCCGGCTGGGGCGGTG
>JADGNY010000194.1 GCA_017883235.1 Thermoanaerobaculia bacterium
GCGTCATCCGCTCCCCGAGCGCCGTCCAAACCGCTACAATCGCCCCATCCTCGATCTCCCGTTTCAGCTCCTTGAGGGTGAACCCAAGCAGATCCGCCGCCGTCATGAGGGCGAAGTTGGGACGGGGAGAGAGGAAGATGTGACGGATGCGGGAGCGGGTGGTTTCGTCCATGGTTCGCGTCTCCTGAATTGATATAAAAGTATCAGTCCGATGAATGCATTTGTCAATAGGCTGCAACGAGGATGAGCCGATCTTCCGCAGCGGTCGCCGAACTGTTCGGAACCCGACTCCGAGAGCTCCGGCACGCTGCTGGTCTCACGCAGGAAGCGCTCGCGGAGCGCGCCGGCGTGCCTCATACCCACATCAGTGCCATGGAAAGAGGCATCAAACTACCGAACCTCATGACGATTCTCCGGCTGGCAGTAGCGCTCGACTGCAAAGTGACGAAGGTCGTTGGAGTCTTCGACAAGACCAGTCTCTCGTCGATCCTTCCAAAATGACGGGGAGAACCAATTGAAACTGGACGCAGCGCTTTCTGGTGCAGCGACGCCAGCCTGCCGCTCCTCGCGAATAACTATCATCGCACCCGAAAAAGGAGTTAGGCCGCGTGGCAATCTCAGATATCAAAATCAGAAGAAACGACTCAGAAACCGAGTGGACGCCGTGGTGCCGCGAGAAATCCTCGGAGGTTCTTAGAAATCTAGCCCATTTGGCAGAGGTTGTCGCGCGTCTGCCGGTCGGGGGTGACCGTGAGCAACTCGAGAGCTACCTTCATCTTGCTATCTGGGACACCTTGAACCTGGCAGGGTTCTTCACCGGGCACCATCTTTCCGGCGAGGAACTCTATCGCTGGACAGATCAACTTCGTCAATTCGGTCAACCCGCATTTGCCATGACGGCAGATGAACTCGGGCTCGACCGTCGCGCCCCCTACCGAGAACAGAACGAACTGATTCGCGAGCTGGTCACTGAATCGGAAGTGTGTTTAGCCCTTCCTCGAAGCGAGGGGCGTACCCGTCTTCACGCTGTTTTGCTGCGGGTATCTCCCAATGGTGGGACCATCATCAACTCACTACTCAAACTAATCGAGTCTGTAACCATGGGCGAGCTATCGTGGGATGCGTTTGTAGCGGAGGCTCGGCCAAGAATCGAGGAGCTGAAGTTACTGAACCACTTGGAGTAAACGGCGGGCTAACGCTGCCCTGAACTGATGCGACCGCAACTTACGACTCCGAAATAAGTTAGGAGTTTGAGAGGCGCGTACATAGAGCCGTGGCCCATGTTAAAATTGGTACCAATGTTCTTGAAACTCGCCGATGGTGAGATCTTCGACTACGACCTAGAATTCCTGCAGGAACTGACGGCCCTGATCGATACCAACCTTGGGCAACTTGAGGCTCGGGCATCAAGTCTTCCAAACCCCGACGCTTTCGGCATCTACGACTCCGCTGAGTACATCGTCGGTGTCGGGTTTGTCGCATGCCAAGGGTACCTCACCGCTACCTACGGCCCCCTCCAGATCCGCAAGGATGAGGCGCTGAAGATGGGACCGTGTCATCCCGGCGGCCAAACAGTGGCAGCGGTCATAAACCATGCCGCCAACTTCTGGAAGCATCACGAAGAGTGGGCCTTGAACCCGAATTCTGCAGCAGAAAGGCGCACCCTTGCAGCTCTCGCGACCGTTGCCGAAATAGATGACACTGACAACCCCCTCTTGTCGACCCTTGTCTCTTTGGTTACGCCTCTGCCACGTCGATTTCAGGCATTATTGCCACAGCTCGAAGCTTGGCGGAATGCGCTCGCGGCTTAACGCTGCACTCACCGGACTTTGAATCGCGAAGTCTGAAGTGCGCGAGGCAGAGAGGGAGCACTCGGGCGCAGCTCAGCTCCAGGATTCTGACGGCGCCGCCTCCGCGGCGTAGCTCAAGTAATCCTCCGCGAGCTCGTGAATGGTGCCAGGTGCGTGTTCCAGGACCTCGAGAATCGTCTCAATCGTGTGCGCGAAGTCGAAGAGGTTGACGCACCGCTCTTTGAGCATCGAAGGACTGCCGTCCGTTTTCACGGGATACCGACACACGGCCGATGTGCCGTCGAACTCGTCGAATTCTGCGAGAATCCTCCGAAAGTCGCCGACAGTGGTGAAGCCTGGAATGCCAAGGTTCCACTCCCAACCCATTGCTTCGAAGACGCGCTCAACGTCCGCGCGCATCTTCTCGAAGTTGTGGTTGTGGTAGACCGCCACCAAATCGATCTCACCGCCGTTGTACTCCACAAGCTCGGAGCCGGCCACGATGATGCCCTTCAGCGTTAGCTCCAGCGCTTGGCGGTAGAGGAAGATGGCGGGGTAGGCTCGGAAGCCCTGCGCCGTGGAGATCGAGTGCGTGAAGACCTCGTCCTCCGCCAGCGCATTCACCGCTGCCTGCGCAGCCCCCCGGTACGCCTCGGCCATCATCCCGAACTCCACGGCCACGATCCATCCGTTGTGCAGCGTAACCGAGCCAGCGACTCGGATGTCGGTGTCCTTGAAGAGCATCTTCCTTTTCATGATGCGCAAGTATGCACCCGATCCGCAGACCTGCTAGCCTCTGACATCGTTGATCCCCACCGCTAACGACACTCGTTTCGACGTTCGACTCTAGACCCGCCCGCATCAACAGTCGCAGCTTGGGTTCTACCACTGACAGCAGTATCCTCGCCTCATGACGGAGACACTACGCATCCTCCTCACCGCGGGCATCACTTTTGTAGCGGCAGCCCTCGGCTCGATCGTTGCGCCTGTCCTCAAGGCAAAATACGATGCGAAACTTGAGCGGCACAAGGCGCTTCTAGCACGCGAAACCCGCTTGTACGAGAAACAATCGACGATTGTCGCGGAGCTGTTTGCGCACATACGGGGCGTGTATGGCCAGCTGTACAATGCGTTTAAGGGTTCCTTGGTGGAGGGTGAGGACCGGGACTTCTATCGCAAAGACTTTGCACGCCGCAACCAGGAAATGATCAATTTTTTCTCGATAAATGAGTTGTACCTTCCGCCTGAGATAGTGCAAACTTGCCGTGCCCTCATCGAAGCAATCAGCCAGACCCGTATCCTCATCGGATATTACGACATGCCGAAGGCTCCTACCGCAGAAACCGGTTGGCAACAACTCAGCGACAAGATATTCAACGAGCTCCCACCGATTGTGGAGCGTGCAGAAGAACAATGCCGTAAATTCGTGCGATCTGCCGTTTGAGAGTGCCCACAGCCAGGCCTGGGACCAAATCTGGGGTCAGGTCTAAAGTCTAAAGTGACGAAAGCAAGGTGGGTGTCGACCGGCCTGAAGAGGCGCTTTAGACTTTAGACCTGCCCCCCGAGAGTGCCCCCCCCCAGTAAGCGCACGTGGCCGGTGTCGCGCGCTCGTTGCGCCAGGCGCCGGTCGGCAGTGATCAGCGGACAGTCGAGCATCTCGGCAAGCGCGACGTACGTTGCGTCGTAGTACGAGATTCCCCGAAGCGAGGCAAGCTGCAGCGTGATGGTTGCGATGGCCGGCGCGGGCGGCACAACCCCAAGCGGGATGGAAAAGAGGTCGGTCAGCGCCTCCAAAGCCTCGTCGATTGGTGGCCGGGAGCGCCCGAACAGGAGAATGTTCCCTACCTCGTAGTACAAAAGAGACGGGATGATGATCCTGGCTCTTCCCTCCATGTGATCGACGAGTAACGCCTTGGCAGCCGGCACGTCCTCCTCGGCTGAGTCGGGAATGAGCCACTTGAACGTTACCGAGGCATCCACGACCAGATCGATCAGCGACGCCCCCGATCCCGGGCCTCGAGTGCTTCGGCGGTCGAGATGGGACTGCGGCGCTCGGCCCTGCGGAGCAATCTCGAAAAGGCCCTGCGACCGGCGGGGTCGTCGATGGGTCGGTGCTCGCGGTGTGCCTCCGCAAGAGCGGCTCGGCGAACAAAGGAGCTACGCGTCTCGCCGGCCTTGCGTGCCGCAGCGTCAATGACCTGGAGATCGGTCTCGGGCAGTGAAACGAGGACCTTTCGCATCCCTATAGTATATCTAACGGATATCCGTAGAGGTTGGTCCTTCCACTTCGCGCCTTCGCGGCTTCGCGTGAGATCGATGTGTCACGCGAAGACGCGAAGACGCGAAGGGCTCAATCGTTGCTCGTGAGGGGAACAACCTGGACGCGATTGAGGTGTTGATTGGAGTCGTCGTTACTGACGATTACGGCCGGGCGGCGTTTCTGAATCTCGCCGCCCACGGATGGGTCGAAACTGACCCACCAGACCTCACCGCGCTTCATCAGCGACATCGCGGCAGGTGCCCTCGACCCACTCGCGAGCCTCAGCTTCCCGTGCTTCATCAGCGGCCATGAGCCGATAGGCTTCCGAAAGTTCAGGACGGATCACGTGAGGGCGCACCAGGTCTTCGATGAACTGGCTGATACGCTGCCGGCCAATGACTTCGTGCAGGCCGTCGTAAACGCCTTCGTCGACTGTAATCGTGAGTTTTCGGTGCATGGCCGCTACCTGCTGGCGATCATGGATGATGAACCGGCCATGCGGCGAGGTCAAGCCCAAGCGGCTGAGATCACACCATCGCGCAACGCGCTTCCGTCGCAATCGGATCCTCGCCCGCTTCCGTGAGAATGATCTCGTACAGCGCGAGCGTGTCCGCGATGAGGGCATCGTCGATGCGGCGTACGGCGCTGCCTTCATGTTCGAGGATGTAGTCGCCGACGGCGAGCTCCCCTTCGAGCCGATCGAGCTGCACTTCGCGCGTCATGCCCCAGAAATCACATTCGACGACTTTTTCATCGATGAACCGGACAATCTGGCCAGGAGCTCCGAGACACATGACGCACCTCCGAGCCGTGACGATCGCATGCCGCCGGGTTGGCGTCGAGATCGGACAGCACACCTCGACGTGATTCCCGTCACGCGGAGGCGCGGAGATTTCTACCCGCCCTGGTTCGCGAGAAGCCGTCCGTGAGCATCTTATGGAGGATGGTTGCGCGCGGAGGCGCGCACCACAATTCAGCCCCGCGCTCGGCGCAGCGCGAGCGCGGGGTATCAGTAGGGACGGGCAGTGCGGCCGCGGAGGCGGCCGCTACAAGCTGTGCGGATCGCGCTTCTGCTGCGAATTGGGCGGCGTTGTCCCGGCCGCCTCCGCGGCCGGCAATTGGGCGACCCCCTCGTACCCCGCGCTCGCGCTACGCCGAGCGCGGGGCTGGATTGTGAAGCGCGCCGTCGCGCGCATCCGGTCGAGGGCTGGCGCCCAATCGCGTTGGGTTGCAGGCGATAGCGATAGCCCGGGGAGTCTGGGGGGCACCGCGGTTAACGTAGAATTGGTCCATCCACCCCTGAGCATCCGTTCACCCAGGGAGGTGGCGACCTATGAAAGCTCCTAAGATTCGTGCCGTCGATATGGTGCGGCGAATTCGCGACCGTCATGCTCGGCTCCTGACTGGTAAGACGGCCGCCGAGATCGTAGCGTTCTATCGGGCGGCGGGTGAAGCCGCAATTCAAGACGCGCGCGAACGCGCAAAACCTCACCGGCGAAAAGCCAGCTAGCTGATTCAAGCTCAGCGCGACGCCAGCACCCGAACGAGCTACCCCTTCCCCATCACCTGCTCCAACTGTTCCCGCCGGTTGCGGCTCAGCGGGAGCTCCGCTCCATCCTTCAGCCGCACCGCGTAGTCGCCGCCGGAGGCGCGGAGCAGGATGTCGATGCGGTCGAGGCGGACGATGGCGGAGCGGTGGAGGCGGAAGAAGATGGCGGGGTCGAGTTTCTCTTCCAGCGTCTGCATCCGTTCGCGCACGGCGAACGTCTTGCCGGCGGCGTGCAGCTCGGCGTAGGGGCCGCTGGCGGTGATGTAGTCGATCTTCGACACCGGGACGACGCGCATCTGGCCGCGCTGCTCGACCGGGATGCGGTCGAGATACTGGCGCTTCGGAGGTTCCGGTGCGGCGCTTTCGTGCAGGAGCGTGGCCAGTTGTTTCGTCAGGCGTTCCACCTGGCGCAGCTCGATCGTCTTGCGGGCCCGGGCCAGGGCCTGCGCGAAGCGCTCGTCGTCGAACGGTTTGACGAGATAGTCGATGGCGGCCACCTCGAACGCCTTCAGCGCGAATTGATCGAACGCGGTCACGAAGATCGTCACCGGCATCCGGTCGGCGCCGATCGCGGCGACGACTTCGAAGCCGGTCATGCCGGGCATCTGCACGTCGAGAAAGACTAGATCAGGAGCGAACTTCCGGATCGCCGCCACCGCTTCCGGCCCATTCGATGCCGTTCCTGCGATGGCTACCGATGGATCGTGGGCGAGCAGGTCCTCGATGCGCTGGCGCGCCAGAAGCTCGTCATCGGCGATGACGATGTGCATTGTCTTCGTCTCAGGCATGCGTGGCCGTCCGGAAGGGAAGGATCATCTCCGCGATCGCTCCTCCCTCGCTGCGCGATGTAAGAGTGAACGATGCCGCCTCGCCGTACAACTCCGAGAGGCGCGCGCGGGTGTTGCCGAGGCCGACGCCCGTCGCGGCGGCCGGCTCAACGCCGGGACCGTTGTTGATCACGGTGATGACGAGATCGTCATCGCGCCGGTGTGCCGTGATTGCGACGATGCCCTCCCCGGTGGCGCGCGCGGCCCCGTGCTCGAGCGCGTTCTCCACGATCGGCTGGAGGATCAGGCGCGGGACAAATGCCGCAAGCGTTTCCTCGCCGGCGTCGATGCTCGTTCGCAATCGGCCCTGGAAGCGTACTTCCATGATGTCGATGTAGCGGCGGAGAAACGACAGCTCCTGGCCGAGGGTTACCTCGTGCTCGGCTTCGCTGTCCATCGTCAGGCGCAGCAGCTCGCTGAGGCGCGCAATCATCCGCCGGACTCCGGCCGGATCCCTTTCCACCAGCGCGGCGATGGCGTGGAGCGTGTTGAAGAGAAAGTGTGGATTGAGTTGCATCCGCAGCGCGTCGAGACGCGCGTCGGCAAGCTGGACCTGCAGCAGCGCGGCGCGCGCGCCGAGGGCGCTCGCTTCCCGGATGCGCATCTGATCGCGGATGAAGTACTTGCGCGCGTATCCGGCGATGAGCACGGCCACGAAGACCAGGTAGTGATTCACGAAACGGAAGCGGCCGATGTCGCGCAGCGGCGCGAAGAGCGCCGGCGTCGGGCGATGCGCGGCGGCTGTCTCGAAGAACTGTTCACGCGTCTCGGCCAAGCCGGAGTAGACGATGACGGAGATGACTACGCCGATCGCAAGCAGGGCGGGGATGTGCACGACCCAGCGCGACCGCTCGATGCTGAAGCGGCTGCTGAGCCAGAAGACGAACGGTGTCAGCGCCGCCCAGATCCACGACTCGATGAACGCCAGCGCAATCGGGCCTACGGGAGAGATGCCGCGAAAGCCGAATCCGCGGGGGTCGAGAAGACGGTTGACCGACGCAAGCGTGGCCAGCGACGTCCAGAAGACGAAGATGAGAAACAGCTCGCGGCGCGATAGTCCTCTCCAGGATGCCGTCATCACGCTCGAAACTAGCACGAACGACGCCGTGCGACGCCGCCGCTCGTTTCATCGGCGTGCAGTTCGTGACGCGCACGTGCAGATCGATGAAATGCCGAAAGGAAGGCCGCCGGCGATTTGTCCTGATGCGCGACTGGCAACCAGCAGCAATCGATCGATCAACCCAAGCGCCAGCCAAGGAGAACCAACATGAAACGCACCAGTAAGTGGATCACCGCAGCAGCAGTCCTCGGGCTCTCGGCCACCCTCGCTTTCGCCGGTACCGGAATGGGCGAAGGGCATGGTCATGGCTTCGGAGGCAACGGGCGACATCACTGGGGCAGCAAGCTCGCCAGCAAGCTGAACCTCACGGATGCGCAGAAGGAGCAGTGGAAAGCGATCCGCAAGAGCTCGCACGAGCAGAATGCGGCGTTCTTCCAGCAGTCGCATCAGGCGAGGCAGGCTTTCCATGCGGCGAAGAAAGCCGGCGACACGGCGAAGGCCGATTCACTCAAGCCGGCGCTCGAGTCGCAGCGCGCGCAGATGAAGCAGATCCGCGCGGCCGAGGAACAGCAGTTCGTCAAGATTCTCACCGCGGAGCAGAGCGCGCAGTACCAGACCCTCAAGGCCGAGCGGGCCGCGCGTCATGCCGCACGTGAGTCGCAAGAGAAGAAGTAAGCAGCACATCGCAGCAGTGAATGAGGAGGCGGTGACGCCTCCTTTTTTTTTCCTTCGGCGTTGTCGGTTGTCTGTTGACTGCGCGGCTGCGCCGCGCGGCACAGACAAGAGTGTCTGTGCCACATTGGACCTCGCGGCACGGACAAGAGTGTCTGTGCCACATTGGACCTCGCGGCACGGACAAGAGTGTCTGTGCCACATTGGACCTCGCGGCACGGGCAAGAGTGTCTGTGCCACATTGGACCTCGCGGCACGGACAAGTGGTGTCTGTGCCATTTGCCGCGTTAGCGGCAACAAGACGATAGCCAGGGGTGCGAGCGCTTTTTGCGAGCACCCCTGGTAAAGAGATGTCGTGGTTTGGTGCCGCGTCAGCGGCACTGGAGTAATCGGGGACTCCATCCAGTGCCGCTGACGCGGCACGCTT
>JADGNY010000102.1 GCA_017883235.1 Thermoanaerobaculia bacterium
CCGCCGACAAGTGGGATGTCGCGCTGGTCGCGCGAACCGAGCCCAAACTGCGCGAGCTCGCCGCGCAGCTCGAGAAGGAGCACGGGATCACGGCTCATGGTCGTCGCCGCCGATCTCGCGAGACACGAGGTGCCGGCGGAGATCGTGACGACGCTGACCGACCGCGGCATCGCGATCGAGGCGCTGGTGAACAACGCCGGCTTCGGATTGTCACTGGTGCGAGACGATGTTGCCTAGCACCCTACGCAGCAGCGGCAGCAGGTTTTTCGAGGTGGTTCCTTCGCAGGTGATGGGCAGAGAGCCCGACCGGAGGAGCACCACGACTTCTTCGACGATGGCGTCGTCGCGCTCGTGCTCGAATGTGTCCTCGATCGCGCTGGCGAGCGCAAGGGCGACATCGTCGCTCGACGCGCGTGTCGATGAGTTGGCGTTTACGGCAAAGCGGAATTGTCGCGAGGCGTGACGGACCAGGACCGTCAGGCCTACAACGCCCGCCGCCAACCGCGCGGATGCTGCCACACTCACGTTGAACAGCTCGGGACGGAGGCCGAATCGGGAGATGGGGTTTATCGGGAGGTATTCGGCTGCGCGAGCGGGTGCCATCAACTGGGAGTGTCCGCCGGACGGCATTTCCCTACCTTGAATTTTGGACCACCCATGCCGGGCGGCAGCAAGGCGGGTTAGTATGAGCGGTCACTCTCTCTTCGATGGTCCGAAATCCCGGGTTGCGAGCCGCTGCTGGCAGACGCCTGCCCCGGCAGGCGCGCATGCTGCGCCTCGTCCGGTTCGCGGCGCGATCGCCCGCGAGGCGAAGCATCTCCTATCGTGCACTGTTCGACCTCGCGCTCGAGGCCATCATGTTTCTCGACGCCGAGAGCGGCGTGGTCCTTGATGCCAATCCAGCCGCGTGCGCTCTCTACGGCTATTCACCCGAGGAGTTGATCGGAACGTCGAGGCTGAGTCGCTCGCGCTCGGAGGAGCGTGTCTTCGATCCCATTGCCGACTTGCGCGCCGGCGGCGTCACGATGCGGCACTTCTTCATGGTCGATTATCGCCGCGACGGCTCCGAGCTTTATCTGGAGATCAACGCGTCGATCGTCCGGCACCGAGGGCGGGAGTTGGTCCTCGCGTTTCATCGCGACACGACACAGAAGACGATGATGGCGCGGAAACTTGCCGAAGCGGGTGGCGACTGGCAGCTTTCGATCGACTCGATCCAGGAGGCGATCCTGCTCGTCGAATCATCCGGGCGGGTGATCCGGGTCAACGAGATGGCGGCGAATCTGATGGGGGACAGGCCTGGGAGTGGGGAACGGCACCTCTCGGACTTCGGCTCGGCGGAGCCGTGGCGCCGGGCCTCCGAGCTTGTGGCCTTCGTCGCCGAGCACGGAAGCGCTCTCTCCTCGCAGGTCGATGAGGTTTTCAGCGGCGCGACGTGGGACGTCGCCGCTACGCCTGCTACCTCGGCCTCCGGCGAGCGGAGGGTCATTCTGGTGATGAGAGACGTCACCCTCATGGCCTCGATGGAGGCATCGCTGCGCCGTTCCGAGAGCATGGCCGAGATGGGGCGGCTGGTGTCCGGCGTGGCCCACGAGGTGCGGAACCCGCTCTTCACCATCTCCGCCACGCTCGATGCATTCGAGAAGCGGATGCTGGCCAGTGCGGTGACGCTGGCGGAGCCTTACCTCCTGCATCTGCGTGAGGCGATCGAACGTTTGAGCACCCTCATGCGCGAGCTGCTGGAACTGGGAAAGCCGTCGTTGATGCAGGTTTCGACGGAATCGTTGTTGAACCCGATCGGTGATGCCATCACCGACGTGGCGCAGTTGGCCGCGGAAAAGCACGTGACCATCGTCAACCGCGTGACGCCGGAATCGGCAAGAATACTCATGGATCGGAGCAAGCTTGCCCAGGCGCTGAGCAATCTCCTCGAAAACGCCATCCATCACTCGCCGGCGGGCGAAGAGATTCTCATTTCCGCGCAGCGAAAGCAGACCATGGGGCAGACCTGGGTGCTCTGCTCGATCGAAGATCGTGGCGCAGGCTTCGCGGAAGCCGACCTTCCCCGCGTGTTCGAGCCGTTCTTTACAAAACGAAAGGGAGGGACTGGGTTGGGTCTGCCGATCGTTCAGCGAATCATCCAGCATCACGGCGGCCGTGTCATCGCCGAGAATCGTACCGGCGGCGGGGCGTGCATTACCGTGATGATCCCGCATCTGGTCGACGGAGAAGAGGGATGACGCAACGAAGAATCCTGATCGTCGACGATGAGGACGGCATCCGATTCGCCCTCCGCAACTACCTGGAGGGCTGCGGATACGAAGTGCGCGAGGTGGAAGACATCGCTTAGGTCGATGTCGCCGCCGTGCGATTGGGGATTCCGCGCAGCTCCCTCTACCAGAAGATCAAGAAGTACGGCCTCTCTCCGCGCGGTATGTGACAGGCCGATCGTCCACGATCGGGATTGAGTCTGAGATCGGGACGCTCACATCTCCCTGCCCCCGGCCGCTCGCGTCGTAACTGACGCCGTTCCAGCGAGTTGGGACTTTCTCGGGACATCGGCATCCGTGGCACTCCGCTTGCGATGGAAGGGGCAGGTCCAACTTCCTAAATGAGATTACTAATTGTTGATGACGAGCCGAATGTGCTCTTCGCTATCTCCTCCTACCTCGGGGGAACCAACTGGCTGGTCGATTGCGCGAGCGAGCTCGAGGAAGCGCAGGCGTTGCTCGCCAATGTCGTCTACGACGTCGTGATCACCGATATGCGCCTATCCGACGTACAGCAGGCCGAAGGGCTGCACGTGATCTCGTTCATCCGCGATCGGGCCATCGACGTTCCGCTGGTCGTTCTGACGGCGTTCGAGACGGATGAGATCCGTCGCGAAATCGAGCGACTGGGCGTGAACGCCCTTCTGTGCAAGCCACAACCCCTCGAATTGATCGTGCAACTGATCGACGAGCTGGCCGCAGCGAGGAACGAGGCGTGAGATTGCTCGACGACCTGCTGCGGGAGGGAAGCCTGCGCATGCTGAACGACGATACGAGGAGAGAACAAGGTATGTCCCGAAAAAAGATTCTACTGGTCGATGATTCGAACACCGTTCTGATGATGGAGCAAATGATCCTCACAAATGGTCAATACGAGCTCGTTACGGCAAAAGACGGCGAGGAGGCCATCGCCAAGGCGGCGACCGAGCGTCCCGACCTGATCCTCATGGACGTGCTCATGCCGAAAATGGGCGGGTTCGAGGCTTGCCGCCGCATTCGCGAGAGCGATGGAACTCGCAACACGCCGATCATTATGGTCACCACGCGGGGCGAAGCGGAGAGCGTGGAGACGGGTTTCGACAGCGGCTGCAATGACTATGTGACGAAGCCGATCAACGGCTCGGAATTGTTGTCGAAGCTCCGCAAACTGCTGGGCGATTGAGATGATGATGAACGAAAACGACGGCTCGTTCGTGCTCAAGAGCTTATAACCATGGACGAGTCTTACATCAGGATGATCTCATCGCCACGTTCCGCGCGGAATGCGATGAAAACCTCGGTACCCTCGAACAGTTGCTCGTCGTTCTGGAGAGCTCGGCGGGCGATCAGGAGATCGTCAATACGATCTTTCGGTCTGCCCACACTCTCAAGGGAAACGCGGCCACGTTGGGACTGGATAGCATCACGCGGATCGCCCATGTGATGGAGGATGTGCTGCACGGCGTGCGCGCGGGGAAGGTGACCGTTACGCGCAACCTGGTCAGCCTTCTGCTCCAATCGACCGATCGCCTTCGACAGTTCATACCGGAGTCGCTGGCCGGCCGCGACACACTCGATCGCGCAACACTGACGTTGCTCGAGCGCCTGAGCGCCGCCGGGCTGGCCTCTTCAGAAGACACGAAGACAGTTTGTGCGCAGTGAGCAAAAGGAATCCGGACCGCAGGCAGCTCCGAGCGGCTCGCGGCGGCTTCGCGTCGAGATGCCAAGCTTGATCGCCTTCTGAATCTCACCGGCGAGCTGGTCATCTCATCGGGCCGCGCCCGAATCACCGCAGAGGGGCTGTCGAACTTGACGGAACGCGCGCAAGTCCTGGAGTGCCTCGCGGATATCGACCGTCTCTTTCTCGATCTGCAGGAGCAGGTGACCAGCGTGCGAATAGTGCCGGCCGGCCTGGCGTTCGACCAGCATAAGCGGACCGTGCGCGATATGGCCGAGGCGGCAGGCAAGGATGTCCGGTTGCCGATCGAGGGTTCGCACGTCGAAGTCGACGCCGCGGTCATCGAGCTGATCAAAGACCCGCTTACGCACGTGATTCGGAACGCCGTCGATCACGGGATCGAAAGCGCGGAAGCGCGCCTCGCCGCGGGCAAGGACGCCACAGGGACGGTCACATTGCGCGCGTCGCACGATGCCGGCGCCATTCTCATCGAAGTCGCGGATGACGGCCCAGGCCTTGACCGTGAGCGCATGGACGATTGCCGAGAGTGAGGAATCGTGTGCCGTGTTCGGTATGCCGCGGGCGGCGATCGCACGCGGCGGGGCAACGGATGTGCTGCCCATCGAGGGGATCGCCCCGGCGCCGGCGTGCGCGCTCTTCGTCTCGCCGCAGGATGTGAAGCACCGATGAGGAACGTGCTCCGGGTAGGCTTCGCAGCGGATACTCGTTGCTGAGCCACCAATTTCGGCAGATGCGGCGCACCCCTGGAGTCCACTAGTGGCCTCGTGGAATCCACTAGTGACCTCCTGGAGGCCACCTAGTGACCTCTGGAGGCCACCTAGTGAGCTCGTGGAGGCCACCTAGTGACCTCTGGAGGCCACCTAGTGAGCTCCTGGAGGCCACCTAGTGACCTCTGGAGGCCACCTAGTGAGCTCGTGGAGGCCACCTAGTGGAGCTCGTGGAGGTCACCAAGTGAGCTCCTGGAGGCCACCTAATGACCTCTGGAGGCCACTTAGTGACCTCTTGGAGGCCACCTAGTGACCTCTGGAGGCCACTTAGTCACCTCGTGGAGGCCACCTAGTGACCTCTGGAGACCACCTAGTGACCTCTGGAGACCACCTAGTGACCTCTGGAGACCACCTAGTGACCTCTGGAGGCCACCTAGTGACCTCTGGAGACCACCTAGTGACCTCTGGAGGCCACCTAGTGCCCTCTGGAGTCCACTAGGTGGCCTCCACGAGCTCACTAGTGGACTCCAGGAGCCCACTAGTGGACTCCAGGAGCCCATTCGTGGACTCGCCGAGTCTCGATGAAGGGGCTGTCGATCTGATCGCCAAGCCGCGCGAGCTCTTCATCTCGCCGCAGGATGTGAGGCACCGATGAAGGACGAGCTCCTCGGCCGGTTGACCGGCATCGTCACTATGTTAAGGAATGCATGAAACGTAATCAGGAAGGAATACACTATCTGACGGGTCTTCATACGCAAGTGTCGGGTTCCCCTGTGTAGCCGCCGCTTGCGCTTACGTGTCCACGGTCAGCGAACGAACGGTCGTCCTCAGGGTCAGGCGGGAAATTCGTCATGCGGTTTCATTCGAGGATCAACCTCGGCGTGTGGTTTCTGGCGATCGCGGGAATCCCCGCGGGTCTCCGTGCCATGCCGGCGGGGTGCCCGGCGCCGCCGCTCCGTTCCGCCGCCAGCTTCGCGGTGCTCGGCAGGACGGTGATGAGCTCCGGCCCTTCCATCGTGACGGGGAATCTCGGCGTCAGTTCCGGTACCGCTGCCGGGTTTCCTCCGGGGCGCGTGAACATCGGGACGACGTTCCACGGCGATTCGACCGTGCAGCAGGCTCAAAATGATGCTACCGCCGCCTACGGTGGCCTCTCCTGCGGGACATGTACTCCCCTGACGAATCCCAACCTTGGTGGAATGACTCTGGGTCCCGGCGTCTATTGCTCATCGTCGCCGCTGACGTTGACGGGAACGCTCATCCTCGACGCCGGTGGCGATTCCAACGCCGTCTGGGTTTTCAGGACGCAAGGCACGCTGACGACGGACGCAAACGCGTCTGTTCTCGTGACCAGCGGTGGCTGGAATGGCAACGTATTCTGGCAGGCCGCCGGCTCCGTCACGCTCAACGCATCCACCACGTTCGTCGGAAACATTCTCACCCCCGCGGACATCACTCTGGGCACAGGAGTGAGCGTTTCCGGCAGACTCCTTGCGGGCGGCGCGGTGACGCTGGATAGCAACAACGTGTCGCTTTGCTGCGATCCCATCACGTTGTCGCCGGTGACTCTTCCGAATGGAACGGTATGCACGCCCTACAGCAACGTGCCTTTCTTGGCCAGCGGTGGCACAGCGCCGTATTCGTTCAGCGTGACCACCGGGGCGCTGCCTGACGGTCTGACGCTGACCGGCGGAGTGCTCTCGGGAACGCCGTCGAAGACGGGAACCTTCAACATCGCGGTCACGGCGACCGACTCTCATGGCTGTTCCGGCACGCGGGTCTATGCAATCGAAATCAGGTGCCCGGTCGATCCTCCAATTCCTCTGCCGCCGGCAAAAGCGTGCGATGCCTATTGTCAGAAGATTACGCCCGCTTGCGGGACAGGACCGCTGACTTCCGGGGATCTCCCTGACGGGTTGACGCTGTCTCCCGACGGTATGCTCTGCGGGACACCGACTACGCCCGGCGATTACGTGTTCACGGTGGCCGACCAGAGCTCCGGTTGTTCCCGGCGTTACGCCCTCCAGGTGGTTTGCAACGTCATGATTTCGCCGGCGACGCCTCTACCAGTTGGAACGGCGTGCATCCCGTATTGCCAGACCCTGACTGGAAGTTGCGGGACGCCGCCGTATACATTCAGCGTTCCGCCCGGGGCACTGCCGGCCGGGATCTTTCTTTCGCCCGGCGGTTTGCTCTGTGGCACGCCGGCGACGCCAGGAACTTCCACGTTTCCGGTAACGGTCACGGATGCAAAATCCTGCACAGTCAGCCGTCTCTACACGGTCGTCGTGAACTCTCAGATTCCGCCGCCAACGCTTCCGAATGGAGTCGTCTGCGCGCCATACAGCCAGCCGATCACGCCAAGTTGTGGAACACCTCCGTACATGTGCACCGTCGCCCCCGGCGGCTCGCTTCCTCCCGGGCTGGCGCTGGCCAACTGCGTGATCTCTGGGACGCCGGCCGTTGCCGGCAGCTTTAGCTTCGTGATCACGGCAAAGGACTTCAATGGGGCATCCACTTCTCAGCCTTACACGATCGTCATCACCTGTCCGACGATTCCCGTAGAACCGCTGGTCCTTCCTCCGGCCACGACCTGTCAGTTCTATCAACAGCCCCTTACGCGCAATTGCGGGACGGGACCGTACGTGTTCAGCGTGACGAAAGGCGCGCTCCCCAATGGGCTATCGCTATCACCCGGCGGCGTACTGTCCGGGACCGCGACGACGATTGGCGACTATTCGTTCACCGTAACGGCGATCGATCCGGTCAGCGGTTGCCCGGCCAGCACAGACTACGCATTCGTCGTGACCTGCTGCGTGACGCTCACGCCGGCCACCCTGCCGGACGGTTGGCCGGGCGTCCCATACAGCGAGGTGATCACGGCCAGCGGCGGCACGGCACCGTACACATTCGTTGTCGCCGGGACGCTCCCCCCCGGCCTGGCACCCTCGACAACACTGACGACCCTCACCATCTCCGGGACGCCGACGACAGTCGGCTGTTTCCCATTCACAGTGACGGCGACCGACGCCAACGGCTGCTCTACCAGCGTCACCTACACAATCTGCGTCGCCACCGGCGGCCCGACGCTTTCGGGGTGGGGGATGGTGGTGCTTTCCGTTCTGCTGGTGGGGGCGGGGTTTGTGATGATGCAAAGGGGAGGCATCGCGTGACCGTGATCGTCCTGGGAAAGGTGCGTCTTCAGTGACAGCGAAATGCCGAATGAATTGCTGGCGGGTGCCGGCGCTTACAACGCTCGTGTACCTTGGCGCCTGGTCCGCGGCCGGGGCGGCGCCGTCGATTGATGGCTATTACGTGAAGACGATCGAGGGACGCGGCCCCCAGATGCGCGGCTTTGCGCCGGCGGGCAATCGCAGGGGCGGGTGGGCGTGGAGCGTCAGCGAAATCGTCGCAGTCGATCAATTTGGCGTTGCCCAGCCGGTCAAGAACCTCACGCCCGACAGGACTCTGCTGGAGACAGGGGGCCTCGCGCTTCGGCCGAGCGGCAACGGAGACCACGCCGTCTTGACTACTGTGGCGGGCAAGTTATGGCTCCTGTCAACCACAAGCGGCGAGGCCGTCCTCCTTCCGGCGGACGCCGGCGCACATCTTGCCGTGTTCCCCAGTGACCACCATCTTTGGTTGACGACCGCCGGTTCGATCGTGCACCTGGACCTCGCCGGGCGGCGCGCCAGCTATCCACTCGATCCGGACAGAACAGATGTCATCAGCGCGTCAAGCGATGGGCGATTCTTATGGTGCATCGAGGCCGGCGACAGCCGATCGACAGTTGTGCTTCTGGATGCACAGCAGCCGAATGTGGTTACGCGTCTGGCCGAGGTCGAAAACCATGCAGAGCAGCCAGTGCTGGCCGACGACATCGAGCGCGCGTCCACGCCGGAGCCTTTGTTCTTGTCGGACAACGGCAGAACGTGTTGGGTGCGATCTCTGAGAGGGCTGCTGATCATATCGCTCGACGACGGTGCAGTGGCGACACATCTCGCCTCCGGCGTCGAGAAGTTGATCGACTTGATTCCTGCCGGCCATCGTCATGCGCTGGTGCGGACCCGTGGTGGCTGGTCGTTGTTCGACAACAGCGGCCAATCGGTTCCCCTCTCTCGCACGTTCAGCGGTATTCAGGAGGTCGTCCCTGACAATGACGAGACGCATTTCTGGATCCAATCGGGCGCGCAGCTTTATCGCGTCGGTCTTGACGGAGTTGCAGGATTGCCGCTTGTTTCGAACGTCTTTGATTTCGCGGCCCATGCCGCCAGGCATGGCGCTCGCCAGTTAAACCCATTCACATCGATGCTCCTTAGACCCGGTCCTCAGGGGTGGAACAAAGACGAACTGCCGCGGCATCGGGCCGTTCACGTGACGGATCGTGGGGACGCTCTGGTGATCACGGAGACCGCGGTCCTGCTCGTTTCCGCGGAAAAGAGCATTCGTCGCGTACACGAACTGCGCGAGGAACCATACGCGGTCATGGCCGCTCCGGATAGGAACGTCTTTTGGATCACGGCGGAGGGGCCTGTTCTTTTCGCCGTTCACAGCGATGGCCATTCGACGCCGTTTGATCTGAGGTCATTCGCCTTTGGTAACCTCTTCCCCTCGGCCGATGGAAAGCATGTATTCACCGAGGGTGGACGAAAGATCGGGCGCCCATACTGGATTGCGATTCTCGATCGTGCCACCGACATCCTTACCGCCTCGGTTGATTTTGGAGTGGGGTCGCGGCTGCCTGGATCCACACGCATCGACATCGCACAGGCTGGCCCGCAGCGTGTGGCGATCGATCCCTCACGGTACGCCTGGAACATGGACGCAAACTGGTCCGGCCTGGAATGGCGCGAAAATGCACGTCCTTTACTCGAAGCCCGGGTCGACAAGAACGCTTTTGCCGTAAGCGGAACCAGGGCTACACCGGCTCAGCCGCGATGGAGTAACGCCCCGGCATGGGCCGCATCGTATCCGCTCGAGCTCAAGTACAGCGACGCCTATGGGTCCGACGTTCGTGTTACGTGGCCTGAGATCCATTTCGACATCCCATTCCTGAAGCGGGAAGGCGTATTGAGCTTTCTCTGCGCGTTGGTCATCATCGGATTGGCGCTCCTGGGCTATCGAATCTTCCACGACGCAAAGGTGGGTCCATGGATCCCGCCGATCATCACATTCCTGGGTGCAGTGACCCCATTCTTAGGCTCTCTTGGAAAGGCTCTCGGGGTAAACGACCTGCTCGTGGCCACGTTTGTCGGAGCGTGTGTAATCGTGGTAATCCCCATAGGACTGCTCGTTCCGAGTTTCTTGCGTACTGCCTCCAAGGTCCAGCCATTTCAGATGATCACGCCCCTGCTGATCATGTTGCCGATGGTGAGGCGAGGCGTCTATGCCGAATACATCAACGGCCTCGAAGGAAGGCTCATCACGTCGCGCGAAAAAGCGACGAATGAAACGTACTGCGACCTGCCGGCGGCAGTATCGTCCCCGACCGGGCTCAATCTCAGCGGCGTCATCGCGGAACCGGCAATGTCGTTGGCGGACGTCGCCTGCCGGATCGATTCCTCAGAACGCGCACACATTCTCATCTCCGCGCCTGGAGGACGGGGAAAGAGCGCGCTGCTTCGCAGGGTGATGGAAATTGCCATCACACGGTTCCGTGCAGATCCGCGCTCGCCGATTCCTATTTACTGTGGTGCCGGCGAGACGACAGTGGAGTCGGCTGCCATGAAAGATCTCGGACGAAACATGCTGAGTCCCGAAATCTTCGCGGCGGAACTGGAGGCGGGGCACTTCCTTCTCATCATCGACGGCATTTCCGAGACAGGCCTTACCTCCAAATCCATCCGGGAGTATCTCAACCGTGCAGGTGGCGACAAGAGTTTCCTTCTCCTGGCCAGCCGCAAGTCGGAGGAGTTGCGGGACGCGTTCGGCGCAAGGCCGGTGCCCTGGATGTTCGTCGAGCCGCTGCCGCTCGACGACGTCACGCTGCCGCTCTTTGAAGCGTCGTACCGGCAGCACGACCTGAAAGCTGTGGCGTTGTCTCCGGGCCGGAAGCGCGCCTGTGCCGGGCGGCAAGGAACGTATCTCCCGCTGCTCGTCCGCATGGCGCTCCGTACGGCCTCTGACCAAATCGGCAACGTCACGGATCTGTATGAGGCGACGTTCTGCGGACTAGCCGATTCGATCGAAAGCGACGCCAGCAAGAATCTCAAAGATGAAGCCAGTTCATTGTGCCTGGCGACATACTGGCTGCATCCGCAACGGTCCCTGGCGTACGATCAGCCGCCCCCGCAGCGGAGCACGATCGATTCGTTGCGTGCGGCCGGTGTCCTCGTCGATACGGAGGTGAATCCGCTGAACGGCAAGCCCCGAACGGTCCGTTTTTTTCACGACTCGATGCAGAGTTATCTCACTGCGTGCGCGCTCAAACAAAGCAAGAAGTGGTCGTGCCTCGAGCGGGCGGCTGGTGACCCGAAGTTCGTCAGCGCCGAGTCTGACCTCGGCACCGGCGACGGCTCGGAACTGTTCCAGTTCTGTACATTCACCTTCGAAGCGGAACGGCTTCGCGAAGAGCTCCTCAGTCACCTTCAATCCTGGGCTGAGAAGAACGAAGGAGATCTGAGAAAGAACGACCTCATCGACAGAACTGCAACCATCGTACATGCTGAGGTGCCGAAAGAGGCAAGCTCCGGGACCCTGCTCCTCGCGCTCATCGATGCTGCCTTGCGTGCTGACGCGGGTGGCGGTGTTCCGGCTATGCTGGCGGCCCTTTACTCGCGCGTCGCGCCATTGATCTGGCCGTATCGACGAAGCGATGTGGAAGCAGCCTTGGGGCTGGTGGCATGAGACATTCGGCGAACCCTCGTCTTGGGAAGACGCTCCGGTGCGCGATCGCGCTGATCGTCCTCGCCTTCACTGCAGACGCACAGGAGATCGATAAACCGGTCGACATCCTGCTCACCCCGGCTTGCAACAACGTCTCCGATGAGATCAGGGTGGTGATGAATGATGATGAGAACGATGCGTTTCCGGCGACACGCACTGCTCCGGGCTCGTGTCATTGGAACGGGATCCTTCGAGGACCGGTCAACCGCGGTTCTCATTTCAGCCTCCGGCTTGGCATCGGGCGCACGGATTGTCATACCGTCGAGAATCCGGGTGGCTCCGTGGTACGACTCCGTTTCGAATGCTGCGTAGCGGAACCTGCACGGATCGTCGGAATCAACACTGCGCAGGCCGTCACCGTGGGTTATGTGCGGGCGATCCAGAAAACGTCCGACTTGCGGAGCGTGTCCTGCCGTGAGCACGGAGTATTCGACGAGGGAGAAGGAACGGTCGAGGACGTGCAATTCGGAAGGGAGACGCTAAGTCTGCAGCTCGATCAGGAGCCGAACCCACGCATGCCCGGACTTCTGGTCGATGATCCGGCGGTCGTCAGGAATGCGACGAGAGGCGGTCAGAAGATTCTCGTCCCGCGCAGCGCCATCCTCTACGCTCTCGCGTCGCAGCGCAAAAGAAAACATGGGGGCGACCTATCGCCGAACGCCGGCGATTACGACCTGATCAGATTCAGAGATGCTGACCTGAGTAGGGTCGGCGTGACGGTGAAGTGATGATTCTACGTAGAGCGGTATACGGCCTTGCTCTTCTCTTCCTTGCGGCGGCCGTTGCGGCCCAGCAGCGCCCAATCTTCGACCCTGACGATTTCGTTGATCATCGAGACGGACTGGGAACGCTCTTCATCTCCCGTCTCATCCTCGGCGGCGCCAGCGGCTTCGTTGATGACTATCGCCCTCTCCATCAGAAAACCACCTTCCTTAGTCTCGCGAACAGCCTTTACTGGGGACATATCCAACTCGACTACAAGCACAGCGAAGTGCTCGGGAAGGATAGGCCGGTCAGCGTGTGCCTATGCAATGGCACCCCGATCTATTTTCCGACGCCGCCGTCCCATGACTCCATACCGGCCGCGTTGCCTCCGGGACCGAAGGAGACTATGCAGGTCGCCTGGTATCACGCCGTCGACGGCGGCCCGGCGCAGCCGCAAGTCATGCTTCGGTACCGGTTGTCAGTGAGCTGGCAGCCGATCGGCACAGACGTCACATCCATAGCCACGGGGGAGAGGTCGCGCCTCTCCGGCAGCGAACGGTCGATCGGCGTTGACGCCGACACCTACTTCCCCATCGGCGGGCATGACGTGTGGGGCTCGCTGATCTTCGCCAGAACGGTTCGCAGCGGGACGACGGACGATCGCGCTCAGAACGAGCTCGCCTACACGAGCCGCTTTCCAGGCTTGGAGATCCGCAAGGTTCTTCTCCGAGCCAATCTAACCTTCGGCGGCGTTTCCGGCCGCGGCGCGTCGGGCCTCAACATCGTCAATCCCGCCTTCGAAGCGTTCTGGCACGATCCGAAAACGCGGATGAACCTCCACCTCGTCTGGAGCCCGCTGGCTGCAAGAAGCGGAGCGGAAGGGTGGCAGACGCACCACCAGATCGCCCTCTTTGTCGACCGCGCGCTCTACGTGAAGCTTTTCCGGCCGCACAAGGAATGAGGCTCACAAAGCTGGCGGTCTCGCCAGCGGGATGGGTGGGAGCGTCGTTGGCCATGGCACAGGGTGCAGACATGTGATTGATATCGAAGTCCTCCGCGGTGATCTTGCAGATCAAACCGTTTGATATTGAAGACCTTCGCGAGTGATCTAGTGCCCTGCCAGCATGAAATCAGGAGCGGAGCATGCTCGTACTGAGCTCCACTTCACTGTCATCCTGAGACTGCCCCTTCGGCTGCGCTCAGGGCAGGCTCCGCCGCTGAGCGAGCGTAGCGAGCGAAAAGCGGCGGAGGACGGCGAAGGATCACAGCGCGGGCCCGCAACCCAACGCGATTTGACGCTGACTCTCGCCCGGATGCGCGCGAAGGCGCGCTCCGCAATCCAGCCCCGCGCTCGGCGTAGCGCGAGCGCAGGGTAAGAGGGTGCCCCGAATTTGCCGGCCGCGGAGGCGGCCGGAACAAACCGCCCAATTCGCACCAGATGCGCGATCCGCACAGCTCCTGTGGCGGCCGCCTCCGCGGCCGCACTTCACATCCCTACCGATGCCCCGCGCTCGCGCTGCGCCGAGCGCGGGGCTGAATTGTGCGTGCGCGCCTCCGCGCGCAACCGTCCTCCATAGAATGCCCACGGACGGCTTCTCGGCGGCGGGGAGAAATCTTCGCGTCGTACGCAGAAACCTCCGTCGCCGATCAGTGTCTGGCCGCGTGATGCCGTCCGCCCGGTTCCGGGGCGCCTGGAACGACCAGCAGCGTGATGCTCTGCTGCGGCAGAGTGAGCGAGATCGACGATCCGGCTGGCAGGTCCGGCAGTCGGCGGATGGTGTTAGATGAGTCGAGCTGCCAGCGCTGAACCATCGTGTCCGCGGGAACGAAGCTGGCCAGGGTCACCGTGGCCGGCGTGTCACCGAGCAGCGTCTTGGTCACGATCATGATCGTCAATGCATGATCGGATGAGCGCACGGCGGCGAACGGCGCCACTCGATCCACGTCCGGCCCCGAAGCGCTGACGTTCACGTCGCCGAAGGTCGAATGATTGCCATCGTAGTTCCGGTACATCCTGATGGCCTTGTAGGTCGGCGTAGCGGCGTCGGGCGTCGTCCAGCGCGTGGCCAGGTCCAGCCCTTCGCGGCCGAAGATGCCGAGGATGTCGGCCTGCGCGGTGGCGCCATTGATGGAGCCTTCGGCACCCCAGTTGTATTCGGTGATGGCGATCTTCGTGCCGGGGTAGTAAGTGTCCGCCCACTGATGGAGCCGCGGAATCAGCATCACCGTGTCGTTGATCCACGTCTGGTCGACGTACGCGGGATCCCAAAGTGAACGCGTGGATTGATTGCGCCGCAGTTGCATGGCGGTCGAGACGTCGTCGCCGAACTCGCCACCCTGCGGGTAGTAGTGGACGCTGAGCACGTCGAGCAGACGCCGCCCGTTGCGCTGGTCGTTCATCCGGATCTGGTCGAGCAACCAGGGGACGTAGTCCTGATTGCCGTGCGCCGCACGGTCGGGAAACGGTCCGTTCCACCCGTGCGCCGCTCCCCACTGCTGGTCGTAGCCACTGTAGAGATAGCCGTCCCAGCCCCACTCCTCGGGGCCAACGACGAGGGCGGCCGGATCGACGGACTTCACCCTTCCGGCATAGTCGATCATCCTGGCCAGGATCTCATCCATATTCGCTCCGGTCGGGTGAACGTCGCGGTGTGTGGCGTGCCAGATGCTCGGCTCGTTGTCGAGCAGGTAGTAGCGCAACGGGCCGTTCGCGGCGGAGCCCCATCTGGCGATCAGGTGCTGCAACCAGCCGAGCTGGTACGCCGAGTCCGCGGGCTGGTTTGCGTCGTGGGGATCGTTGCCCGTGACCTCGGTGCCGTTACTCCGAACGCCGTTGCCGGCATCGGGCATCCAGTAGTCCGTGCTCTGCTGCGAGCCGTACTTTGCCACCGAGAAACTGGCCAGCTTGGAGCGCCCGCTCCCGAGCTTGGCCACCCAGCCGATCATCGGCACGGTGACCATGGCGTTCGCGCCCCCCGAGGCGCTGTTGGCGATGAACGTGTCGGCAAACTCGCCCGGCGTTGGGCTCGTCTCCCCGATGCTTTCGTAGTACCAGTCCGCAGCGTGGTTGCTGGAATTGCTCATCCAGTCGTAGCGCGTGGTGCCGTTCCCGCCCTGACGGTTGAGAGGAACGTTGAGGTCGGAGAGCTGGGCCGCGCTGGCAAAGGCCACACCGTAGATCAGTGGACTGATCGGATGCCGGTTCTTCGAAGCATCAACGCTGATGGTGACAGGGGCGTTCTGACCCTCGGCCACAGCCGCAAGCAGAAGGATAGTCGTCAGTCCGAGAATTCGCGTGGCATTGTCCTCAAAATCAAACACCTCGGGCCGCGTACGCCGTCCGGAGTCGCGGGCACCGAGGTGTGTCGATGGAAATGTAGTCGACGAGTGGGGGCGGGGAGGTGATGGGACTCACATTCAGACGCGCGTACTATGTTCGTATGTCGGCGCCCAACGTGGATTTCGTGACACCCGGCGAATACCTCGAGCTGGAGCGCAAGTCAGAGACCCGAAGCGAGTACGTCGCCGGACGGATGTTCGCCAGGTCGCGCGCGAACCGGTGGCACAATCTCATCGCCGGCAACCTGTTCGGACTGCTCTGGACCCAAATGCGAGGCAGGGGGTGCCAAGCGCACATGAACGACATGCGGGTCAAGGTCAGCCCGACCGGGATGTACACCTATCCCGACATTGTCGCGGTCTGTGGCGAGCCGCGTTTGGAAGACGCGCACTTCGACACGCTTCTCAACCCGCAGGTCATCGTGGAGGTGCTCTCCGAATCGACCGAGGCATACGACCGCGGGGAGAAGTTCGCACACTACCGCCGTCTGGACACGCTGCGCGAGTACGTTCTCGTCGCCCAGGACAAAGTCCGCGTCGAGCACTACGTGCGCGAAGGAGAGCAGTGGATTCTATCGGAGATCAGCGACCCTGCCAGCATCCTCCACCTCGCGTCGGTTGACTGCCATGTCGGACTGGCAGCGATCTACGAGAAAGTCGAGTTCGATCCGTTGCCGAAGGGACAGACGCATGAGAACGACGCTCAATCTTGACGACGAGGCGCTCGAAGCAGCCATGAAGTTTTCCGAGGGCCGGACAAAGAGCGAGGTCGTGAACGAGGCGCTCCGCCTATTCGTCCGGGAACGGAGCCGCCGTCAGCTTCTCGATTTCCGCGGCAAGGTCGAGTGGACAGGAGACCTCGACGCTCTCAGAAAACGGGGATGAGAGTTTTGGTCGATTAGGGTTCGTTCAGAAAATCGTCAAGTAAGCGGCGAAACACTGCAGCGGTTGGTTTCCAGTCGCCCTGCATCGCCTTCGCGCCGGCTTCCCCGTAACCTGTGTCGGGTCTAGGGCGCAAACGGACAAAAGGCGGTACGCCATACCGCATTGCGAGGAAGTTGGCTCAAAGGCGCGCGGTGCGACCATTGCCGTTCTGAGGACTGTCTTCGTCCCAGTCAGGCACCTATAAGGTCTCGGATCTTGCTTTGAACAGGTCCCGCTGGCTTGAACTGTCCGTCGATGAAGTCCCCGATAATCGGCTCACCTTCGAGCGGGTCTTCAAGGGTTGCTTCGGCTTCCACGAACGCGTCGAGTGCGCGCTCGAACCCAGGATCCTGCTTACGATACTCTCGAAGCGCTGCCAGGTTAGCTTCCAAGCTGGGTTCTTTTTTACCCCGCCTGCTGAGGTAACTCGTGATGGCCTCATCCAGCAGTTGATCGACGGGACGCCTTTCGACCTTACTCAGGTTCTCGAGTGCTGCGCCTTGATCAGCGTCAATTCTCAGCGTGAGAGCGATTTGGCTCATATCACTAGTTTACAGCAGGCTGAAAATTGGTGCCCGCAGGATTCAGACCTGCGATCGAAGCGGCGTCGGGATTCGTCGGGCGCGACGATTCAAAGCGGAAGATCGGCGTACAGCACCGCGAGATCGAGCGTGGGCCCGGAGGCCAGTCGAACCGTCCCTTCTCGGACTTCGAAGTACTCCCACGTGCCCGCGGACGTGCGGCTGAAGATCTCGACACGGGTCTCCTGGCTCACCAGGACGTACTCCTGAAGCGACGAGATGCGCTGATAGTGCATCCACTTGTTGCCGCGATCACCTTTCTCGGTCGTGACCGAGAGGACTTCGACGAGGAGCGCCGGATTCGTGATCGTGGTGCGCGCGGCGTCCTCCGGATCGTATTCAATCGGACCGCAGACCATCGAGACGTCGGGATACGTTGCGCGGCCGGTAGCAACGATGCGAATTCGCATGTCGGAGGTGAACACCGTGCAGCCGGGCACGCATGTGTTTCCCAGTGCGATGATCATTCTCGCTGCGAGCGCGCTGTGCCGCGCCGTTCCGCCGGACATCGCCAGAATCTCCCCCGCATCGAATTCATGCTTGATCTCGCTGTCGCGCTCCAGCGCGAGGTAGTCCGCGAACGTGTAATCGTGATGCGACTGCGGCAGAGAGGCTGTCATCAGGGCCTAGGATAGCGCACGCTTCAGCCGCAGGGTGACGCTCAGCAGTTGTTCGGGCCGCACGGCTGCAGCAGCCGCGTGAAGTCGAGGAAGCGCGACTCCTTCTTGTTGCGGACGTACTTCGTGTCCATCTGCATGAGCGCGAGGCCCGAGGCCTCGGTGAACTGGTCGCCCGGCGGATAGCCGCCGAGATAGACCCCTTCCGGGCCGCTGCGATTGGCCATGACGATGTTGTAGTAGTCGCCGGTGCGGCTCTGCCACATGGCGCTGGCCACCGGCAGCGTGGTGTCGGAATTGAGCGCCACGATGTCCACGCCGAGCTTCTGCATCACCTGCGACGTCTCCGGCAGCATGAGATCGACGTCCTGCAGGATGGCCACGCGCGCGTAATCGCGGTCGACGATCCAGTAATACGGCGAGAGCTTGTTGTCAGGGATCGGCTCGGTGCGCAGACGGTGCGTGCGGGAATACCGGTACATGGCCCCGTCGGAGGCGATGAGGATGCTCAGCGGCGGCACAAAGCCGCTGAACGCGGCCAGCACATCGACCTTGTTCGCATTGGCGAAGTCCTGCAGCCCGGCCATGCCCGTCGGATCGGGCGTGGCGAAGTAATTCGACGGGAGCACGGCCAGCCGCAACGTGTAGCCCTTGCCCCTCGCCGCCGTGAGTGCATTCTGCACGGCAGTCAGCGCGGCCTTCCACGGGTCCGCGCTCGGCCCGGGATCAACGCCGGCCACAGCGAAGACCGCCGGCGCCGGCAGCCCGAATTGGCTGAACGTGTACGGCTCGAGCGTGTCCTGTCCGATCAGCGAGTAAAGGCTCGGGCGCCGCACCACCGGCAGCGTGCGCGCTCTCCGGACCGGCAGCTCGCCGTAGCCGATTTGGATGCTCTGCCCACTGACATCGGCCAGAATCTGCTGTCTGTCGGTCATGATCACGCTGCGCGATCCGTAGTTGAAGTCGTACGCGAACGGCGACGGGATAGCGAACGAATTCTGATTGAAGTACGTGGTCTTCGCTCCCTTGCTGCCCGTGCCGAAGCGGTTGGCCACGATTATGGAGAAGTCGTTCTCCCACGTCCGCACCTTGATGAAGTCGGTGGTGATGCCGACGTTGGCTGGCGCCAGCAGGATGTTGACGCCTGCCAGCGCTGCCAGGCGCGCGAAGCCGTCGTAGAACAGGTCCGAGCAGATCACGATGCCGATTCGCCCGTAAGGCGTGTCGAAGGTCGGTACGGACGCCCAGACCTCCGCGTTGTAGGAGGCCTCGAGCAGGTTGTTGCGCTTGCGATAGACGCCGGCCACGTGGCCATCCGGCCCGATCAGCGCCACGGCGTTGTAGTAGAGGTTCGATGCCCCGTCGTACTCCGGCATCCCGAGCGCGACGTAGATACCGTATCGCTTGGCTACGGCGCCAAGCTTGGCGGTCGACGGTCCGGGGATGGGCTCCGCGACGGCGGCGATCTGCTCGCGGCTGAAGAACGAATAGCCGCTCGTGGCCATCTCCGTGTGCACGACGATCTTCGCGCCGTTCTTCGCCGCGTCGGTGGTCAGGTCGACGAGCTTCTGCACGTTCAGCGCGACGTTGCCCTCCACCGGCTCGAAATGAACCGTGGCCACTTTGACCGTCGCCGCCGGCAGGGCGGCCCCGACGAGAAGACACGCGACGAAGATCACCACGACACGGTTGTTCATGAGTCGCTTCTCCTTTTCCGCCATGCCCGGCAGCTCTCCACGAAATGGCGCGGAACGGCGGGATTCGATACGAAGTGCAAGTGAACGTAGCTACCCGCCGCGGCACCGGCGAGCAGCCCGTCGCGGGATCGTTCACCTGAGGACGTGACCACGTCGTAGAGCGTCGTGCCCGGCGCGGGAGCGCGCAGGCGTGACTGATGAAACTCCTGCCCGCGCGCCTCGGTGCCGGCCGGGCCCAGCGGCGAGTCGGCAAGCGTGCGGACCGTGACGTAACGGATGGCCAGATACTCGCGGTCCATGACCGTGTCGAGAGGGAAGACTCCGGCCATCGGCTCGGCGACGCCGTCGAAGCCGGTGAGAGTGCGGCCGAGGTACATGAAGCCGCCGCACTCGGCATAGATCGGCATTCCGGCGGCGGCCGAGGCGCGCAGCTCGCCAAGCAGCGAGACGTTCGACGACAGTTGCGCTGCGAAGCTCTCCGGATAGCCGCCGCCGAGGTAGACGCCCGCCGCTCCAGGGGGCAGGTGCGCATCGACGGTTGGGTGAATGGGACAGAGCTCAGCGCCCGCCGCCCGCAGCATCTCCAGGTTCTCGGCGTAGTAGAAGCAGAACGCCGCGTCGTGGGCCACGGCGATGCGCACACGGTCCGCCGCGGCCGGCGCAGGCATCGCGGGCACGAGTGGCCGCGCATCACGCGGCGGCACGATGCGCTTGAGATCGAGGGCGGAGCCGGCCGCTTCGAGCGCGGCCATCCGCGACGCTGCGGCGGTCTCGTTCTCCTCGACGGTAACCAGCCCCAGATGCCGCTCGGGAATGGCCAGCGCATCGCGCTGCAGGATGTACCCGAGGCAGAGGTCGCGGAGCCGCGGAGGAAGCGCGTCGAGGACCATCGCGGCGTGGCGTGCGCTGCCGGCGCGGTTCATGACGAAGCCGGCCAGCGTGATGTCGGGGTCGAACGCCCTGAAGCCCTCCAGAAGTGCGCCAGCGCTGCGCGTCATCCCCCAGATGTCGATCACCAGGATGACGGGAAGCTCCAGCCGCTTGGCCAACTCCGCCGCGCTGCCGCGCTCCGAACCGTCCTGCCCGTCGAAGAGCGCGCCCATCGCCTCAATGACCGCGATGTCGGCTCTCTCCGTGAACCGGTTAAAGCTACGCTCCACGTTGTCCCATCCCATCATCCAGGGATCGAGGTTGATCGACTCCCGCCCCGCCACCTCGGTGTGGTAAGCCGTGTCGATGAAGTCCGGACCGATCTTGAACGGCTGCACGGCCAAGCCGCGCTGCCGTAGCGCACGCAACAGGATTAACGTGACCACGGTCTTGCCCACGCCGCTGTGCGTTCCGGCGACGACGAATGCCCGCGCGCCTGTTAGGGTCAGTGTTGTCATGACGGCAGTTTGTCATAGAGCCGCACCTACACAGGAGAGTGACGGAAACCAAGCTTTCCCCACCGGTTGACAAAAAAACTTGCCGGAACTATATTTAATAGATTCCTCTACATTGGGAGGTGCTCATGAGCGGCGCATCGATTGGTGGCGTGAGCGGCGTTTTCATCGACTCCGAAACGCCCAAGGCTCTGGCGGACTGGTACAGCAAGACGCTCGGATTGACGTTCCACTATTGGCCCGAGAGGAAAAGCTACGGCACCGAATTCATCTATGACGAGGGCGGCGGCCCACCGGGCCGTAAGAGCACGGTTTTCGTCATCAACCCGGCGCACGGCAAAGGCGGCATCTCGGGCGGCTTCAAAGTGCAATTCCGCGTGAACAGCGTGCGGCAATTGAAGGCCGCGGTGGAAAAACACGGCACGAAGATGGAAACCGAGGACCATCCGTATGGCACCTTCGGCCGCCTGAGGGACGCCGAAGGGAACACCGTGGAGCTGTGGGAGCCCAAATGAACCATGCAAACCATCGAGATCAGTGGTGACGAGCTTCGGACGCGGACGCTGCGAGCCTCGTCGGTCGACGCCGCGGCCAGCGCCATCCACGCGGACGGCTGCGTCGTCCTGATCGGCGCGGTCGATGTGGCGGCGCTGGCGGCGCTGCGAGAGGCATTCGAGTCCATCGCCGCCGGGCTGCTCGCCGGCGCCCGCGCCTCCTCGCGGAAACGGAACTTCCAGGCCCCGCTGCCGCTCGATCCTGCTCTCATTCACGGCGACCTGGTGGCCAACGATTTCGTCGCGCAGTTGACCGCCGCGGTTCTCGGCGCGGGGGCGTACTGCAACCTCTACAGCGCCGACGTGAATTGTCCGTGCAGCGACGCGCAGCCGCTGCACGTCGACGCCGGGCAGCTCTGGCCGCGGCTCCTGGCCGCCCATCCCCCAGCCACGCTGATGATCAACGTCCCGCTGGTCGAGACCGGCGTGGAGAACGGGAGCACGGAACTGTGGCCGGGAACGCACCACGACACGCGGTTCGGCATGCTCGTGCCGCAGCGGGCTGAGGAAGCGCGCCGCGCGGAGGTACCGCCGGTGCGCGCGAACCTCCGCCCGGGGAGCGTGCTCATTCGCGACGCGCGGCTGTGGCACCGCGGAACGCCGAATCAGTCGGCCGCGGTGCGGCCCGTCATCACCATGCAGCACAACATTCATTGGCTGGAGCGCGGCCCGCGCATGGAAGTGCCTGCCGCGTGCAAGGATGCCTTCGTCTCCGCCGCTCTCGCCGCACACATCCGCGTCGCGCCCACCGCGCACGCAGCGAACTGACACGAGGAGAACGTCATGGGTAGATCCGCAATGGCCAATACCGTCTCCCTTTCGATCGAACCGGAAGGAAAAACCATCGCCAACATCCCTTGGACCGACGGGATGAACGTGCAGCAGGAGATGGAGCTGGCTTATTCGATGCCGCCGGGCATCACCTTTGCCATGCAGTACTACGGCCCGAGCCTCGGCTACCTGGTGCTGGCGGTCGACGGCACGTTCGATACCGTCACCACCTTCTGGTTCCTGTACGTCAACGGCGTCCTTTCGCCGACGGGAATCGACGATACCATCCTCAACGACGGCGACGCCGTCTCGCTGATCTACGAGCCTTACCAGGCCGAGAAGCACGCCAGCGAGATCCATCGCGTCCGCTTCGAGCACGCGCAGAAACGAAAGGCGTCGAAGAAGTGATCGATAGCGCCACAGCGCTTCGCCACCGGATGACCTCATTCGAGAGTATCGTGGCGGAGCGCTTGGGGCGGTTCCGGCGCGGGGTGAACGTGCTCAGCTACGAGGGGACGCTCGGCGACCGCATCTGCTACCAGATGGCGCGGCGCACATGGCGGCGTGAGGACTTCACGGTGATCTGCTCGGTGCGGCCGTGCATGCTGCCAGAGCTGGTGACGGAAGTGCGCGCCTTCGCGCGGGAGAACGTCTTCGCGCTGGCCGACTTTCAGGGCGACTGCTCGGCGCGCTACCGGTGGCTGGAACAGCCGCGGTCGTGCGAGAACGTCTCCGCACTGATCCGCGAGCGCCTCGCCTTCTCTGAGGGCCTGTTTGTCTCCTCCGCGCTCCTCAACTCCGTGAACGACGCAGCGTTCCAAGAGGTGAACCGCGAGCGCTCCGATCTCTACCTATTCGAATCGCCCGAGTTGGCCCGCTTCCGCCATCCCACGGATGGCCGCGATTGGCGCACGCTCTTTCTTCTTCAGGGATTCGGTGCCGCCGATCTCATCGCGGCGTATCTCACCTTCGTCTCATCCGATCTGACCCGTCGCCACTTCCCGGTCTGCTACCTTAATTGCTATCACGAGGAGACCCAACGCCGGATGATCGAGCTGCTGCCGCAGCTCGTTCCCGAGCTGACCATGCAGGCGTCCGTGAGCTGGACAGGCTAAGCATGTCCTACAGCGTGCACGTGCCCGATGTAGGATAGGTTTCATCCTGTCCCACATCGTCGGGGGGGGGGCGTAGGGGACTTTCCCCGGCCGGTCACTGATGCGCGGCCTTCTCGCTCGCCTTGTGGATCTTCGCCTGATGCGAAGAGCCGGCTTTGACTTTGCCTGCCTTAGCCTTCGCCATCAACGACGAGCAGGATTCGTTCGCCACACAGAATGCGATCGTGTTTCCCGGCGCGAGCGAACAGGTGTCGAGACCGCAAGGAGCGTAGGCGCCGTTGACGTAAATCTCCCAGTAGTCGGCGGACGATTGCGGGGCGATGCCGTTGATCGTCGCCACGCCTCCGCCATACGGGCAGTAATTCGTCGTCGTGAACGAGAGGCCCGGCAACGGACAGGCTGCATTGATCATGACCTGGCGGATCGTATTGATCGCTCCCGGATCGCTGCTGACGGGAACCGCAGCCGTCTGTGAGGACAGCGTGCCCGGCGGGTAAGTGATGGTGAGTGTGATCGTCGGATAGGTGTTACCGGAGCCACAAGAAGAGCAATCCGTGGATTGCGCGCCGCTCGACACCGCAATAGCCAGGAGCATGACTGCCAATACTGCTGATTGTTTGGTCATTTCTATCCTCCACTAATAGGAGTGACAGACAAGCGCATTTCCCCCCCCGGCGATTCCGGTAGACTTCCGGAAAAGGGAACCAAAGCCTGGACCGTCGTCGTAGTTCGGCACCGCCGCGTCGATGAGTCGCTGATCACCGGCGGCCTCCAGCTCGCGGACGCTTGCGCGAGCGCGAGCAGGCGTCCCGAGATCCGCGCGTGGCGAGCGACAGGAAGAATCGCGGCCTTCGGTGTCCGTCTGTCGTGCCGCTGCGCGGGCTATGCCTCAATCGCGTGTTTCACCCTCATGTGGACGACCTGACGCTACAAACTGGTGGAGGGCGGGAATGCTACCCAAGTGGGGGCCGGTGAGTGGATTACCCTTGGTGCGCCCAGTAGGATTCGAACCTACGACCTTCAGCTCCGGAGGCTGACGCTCTATCCAGCTGAGCTATGGGCGCGCACGGAAGGGACTCGATTGTACTACGCGGCGTCGGTGAGGTTGATGTGCAGGTGGCGTTTCAGGGCCACGCGGAGCGGACGGGTCGAGTCGCGGAGCCAATCGTACGTACGGCGTAAACGGTCGCCGCTGACCAGATCTTTCACCTTCGGGTGATCGTAGAGGTAAATGTCGGCACGGCGCTTGATCTGCTTCGGGGTGCCGAGCCAGCGCACTTCTTTCTTTCGCACCTTCTCCAGCTTGGCATCCAGCTCGGCGTAGAACTCCTCGTCCACCCGGAAGTACATGTTCTTCAGCCAGCAGAGGCCGGGCTTCACGCAGACCTCTTTCAGGATCGTGAAGCGCTTCGGGTCGTATTCGACCTTGCCGCCGCGGAGCAGGACCTCACGCATCTCGTCGCGCATCTTCTGGAACGCGGGTCCGCGCCAGTGCTCGGACATCGACTTCTCGTGCACGTTGCCGAGGGGCGGGACGTCGGGATTCAGCAGCAGGCAGCAGGGGCGGATGTCGCCGTTGCCGGTGACGGCGGCGGTGTACCAGGCGAAGAAACAGCCGTCGTTGCGGTCGCGGAACGACGGCGCAGTCGGATACATGTTCGTCGACACCGTGCCGGCGCGTGCGCGGACGCGGTCCATCATCTTGTTCCAGCCGTAGACCGCGAAGTCGATCTGGAGGAGGCCGGCCTCGGCATCCTTGCGCAGCACCTGCTCGACGTACGGTTCCGTGAGATCGGCATCCTCGGGGCGGAGGAGCAGTTCGCGGTCGATGCGCTCGCGGGGGATCTCCAGCACGGCGTTCATGGCGATGCGGTCGACGCCGAGGGAGCTGCCGAGGTCGTACATCTCGAGGATGCGAGTGATGTTGGAGCGGTCGAGGAGAAACTGCAGGACGATCGACGGATAGATCGAATCGCCGCGAACCTCGACCAGGGTCTTGATCGCCGTGATGACCTTGTCGAAGAGCGCCGGCTTCACCTTCATCATCCGCGCGTAGTCGGCGGCATCGACGGCGTTGAGGGAGAAGATCACCTCGCGGGCCTTGTTGTTCACCAGATAGCCGGCGATGTCGTGGTTCAGCGCCACGCCGTTCGTGGTCAGGTTGTCGACCACGATGCCGCGTTTGGCGAGATGGGCCATGACGTCGTTGATCTCGCGATGAAACAGCGGGTCGCCGCCGCCGGAGAGGCGCACCGAACGGAGGCCGGTCGCGGCCAGCTCATCGATCAGCTCCGTCGTCTTCTGGATCGGGATCTGTTCCTTGGTGCGCAGGTCCTGCTGATTGCAGAAGTAGCAGGCCACGTTGCAGCGGTCGGTGAGGTCGAGCTCGGCATGCACCGGCCCCGTCGTCGGCGTATTGGCGACGATGGCGTCGATGATCTCGCGCTTGCGCTCGCGCGATACTTCTGCCCACCCGTGCGTTCCTCTCATGGTTCGTGTCCCCTAACGGCAG
>JADGNY010000015.1 GCA_017883235.1 Thermoanaerobaculia bacterium
TTTATGCGTCAACGATTCAGCAACATCGATGTAACTCGCATGGCAGCGCGTCGCTGCTTCTCGTAAGGATCAGTTCACCTTTGGATAAGCGCTTCAAACACGCTGCTTTTGATTAGCTTGTCCGCGCGTGCCTCTCGAGGATTAAGAAACAAAATGAGTTCCAATCGCAGTACCCCCTCCTCTCAATCCGCCCAACCCGCCCAACCCGGCCAACCGCCGGCCCCTCCCACAGAGCCAGCCGATGGATCCGTGGAAGCCCTCGCCGCCTTCCTGACGGCTCTTCTCGACTGGTTCCAGGCCCACATTCCCGGATTCCAGCCTCACGATGCCACCGACATCTACCGGGTTGCCGCGGCTGCCCGGTATGGCAGTGACCTGATCCCTCCCACCATCACCGCTGTGACCTCCTTCGCTCCCGCTGCCGAGAAGAACCTGTTTGACTCCGATCGCGGCAAGGCAGTCCTCCAATTTCAAAGTGCCATGCTCCCCGTTGCGCGCCGTCTGATGGCACTGCATGACGGTCTCCTGTTCACAAGCGATAGTCAGGTCGCCGAAGCGGGCACCGAGGCGCTCCAGGCCTACGCATGGCTCAAAGCGTTTGCGAAGGGTCCCGATGGCGCAGCTCTCCGTCCGTACGTCGCTGATCTGGCCGGCGTAGTGAAGAGGACCCAGAACCGCCGCAAACCCGCCGCCCCCGCCCCCGCCTCCACCCCGAAGCCCCCCGCCGCCCAGGGATTCCTGGCCCCGAATCTCGCCTCCGCCAACACCGCCGCCGCCACCGACGATCTTCCGGATGATTTCCAGAAGGCCCTCGACGCCGCCAGTAAGGACGACGACCAGTAACCCGCCTCACCCCGCCCCCCGCCCACGAAGGGCGGGGGGCATGTGGGTGGTCAGGGCCTCACGCTTCCGTCAGCGTCTGCGCAGCACCCGTGGATCGCGAGCCTGATGCAAGACTGCGACGATGACGATGCGATCGTCGCCGAGATGGTAGAAGAGCGCGTAGGGAAAGCGCCGGAGAAGTACGCGTCGGAAGGTGCGATGCGTCACACGAAAGGCAAGCGGATACTCCTGAGCCATGGCGATCGCCTGATCGACCGATGTGAGGAAGTCTTCGCCGAGCTCGTGGGAGATGTTGCTGTACCACCGCCTGGCCTCGCGAATATCCTGTTTCGCACGCGCCCGAACGATCACCCGTTCGATCATTCGTTTCGGAGCGACTTCTTCACGTCACTCCACGGCTCACCGTCATCCGGATTCTGCTGCATCTCGACCCAACGGCTCTCCAACTCTTCGCGTTGTGCCGCTGTGATCTCGACCTGCTCAGGATGTTCGAGCATGCTTTCCCAGATCTCCTGGACGATCGCCAGACGCTCCGGTGTTGGCAGTTCGAGGATGTGGTTGATCGGGACTCGGCTCATGGCGTGTGAATACTACTCCAGCATGCCCTCTTCCCGGTAAGCTGGAGTCGGCAAGACACACCGTCCATCGATCGAATGCCGAGAACGGGAACGAAGAGCGTGGAGCATCTGCCCATCAGTCGGCCGTGTCGACAAGCCCTGAGGCGCCGTAGTTTAGCCGGCGTCTTTGAAGTACTCGAACTTGTACGCTTGTCGGTTTTTCTCAAGGTCCGCGAGCGTCTGCTGCGCGACGGGAAGCTCTTTCAACTGCACGTAAGCGCTATGCAATACGCCGAAGCCGATACCGAGGATCGCGCGTATCTTGCGGTATGCCCCCTCAGAATACTCCTCAAGGTCCTGATGCATGAGCCAATCGTTCAGGACATCGGAGAAGTCGACAAGGTCGTCTTCTGGTGCGGTCGGTAGTCCAGTGGTCGCATACTGCTCAGCGACGAACGGCCAGGAGCGAGCGATGAAGAACGAGAAGTCTTCGTCAGCCTTATTCTGAAGCCCGAACTGCCCGAAGCTTTGATGGCCTAAGTGGGCCGACTTGTTGCGGTACATGCGCATCAGTGGCAGCCAGTCCCGCTCGGGACCGTCAGTAACGATTACCTCGGGTGATAGTTGCGCGTGAAGCTCAGCCGCATAGTGTTGTGAGGGTGTAATCAGCCCGGGTGGTAGGACATATGGTTTGCCTAGCCACTTTTCGACATCCGTGAAGGCTGCACCGCCTGCTCGGAGATTCGCAATCTGTCCTGGAAGGAGCACCGCCACTACATCCGCGAACACGTCGAGCGCTCCCACGAGATTAACGAGCAGACCTCGAAAAGCAGACCGATGAAGACGGGCAGCGTCGCGAGAAAACTCCTGCGGATACGATTTGCGGGGGTCGTACTGAAGGGCGCTCTGCGCGTGCATCTGTTTTCGTAGTTCTGCTGCGTCGACGAGGCAATCCTTCACGCTTCGGATGAGGCGCGAAAAGTAGACGGTTACTACCCGCGCGTCCGCGGTCTCGAAGCCTGCGAGAGCCGCTGCGGAGAGATAGCGCGTTGATCGGTAGAGGTCCCAGACCTGGCCTGGAATGAGCCCCTCCTCCTTCGCCGTGTACCAATCTTCTTCGGGCTCGTCGCGGTCAAGTGGAGGCATCACTACGGTCCGCAACTGCATGTGGCAGTCATGAAGTTTCATGCCGGAAAGATACAACAGTATTCGACTTGTTAGTGGACGTTGGCATTCGCTTCGCGAGACATCTTCGCGCTGCGGTGCCGTAAGGCCCATTTCACGGTATACTGAGAGATATGAGCGAACCTCATTTTATTGTCATGGCGTTGGGTGATGGTTATGCGGCTATCTCGAATAGCGACGGCCATTTCAGCTCAGCATCGCTGGTCGGGTTAGGTTGGCGAATCAAGGAAGACATTCAGCGAAAGTCGGGAGAGGAAGACCCTGAACTGGAGTTCACCCTTTCAGAGGAACTGCGACCAAGGTTTGAGACGTGTGAGACTTGTGCCGGCACCACTCGCGTTGAGACAGATGCGATCGCTGGTCAATGGCTTCGAGACGAGTTCGACGCGATCGACTGGTCCAAGAAAGCCACGGGAACCTGCCCGACTTGCGCGGGACTTGGCGTTGAGATCCCAGGTTTTTGGCAAACGACGTCCGCGACAGCCTAGCGGTAAGCGGCCTGCAGTAGCGTCATTACTCAAAATCTCGCAGGACCTCCTCAGGCAACGGGTCATCGAAGTCGTCGGGTACGACGAATGAACCGGCTGCAAGGCCGAAGGGTCTGGGCCGACGTACGGCCTCGATCGGGCGAATCTCCGCAACGGGCCGGTCATTTTCGGTGACCACGAGCGTCTCGCCCTCGATCACTCGATGGAGAAACCCTTCAGTATCCCGTTTCACTTCTTCCACGCTGACGTTCATGGAGGCTCTTCACTTTCAAACTCATCGGAGCGCCGGGCCGCATACGCGAGCGCCTCGGAGATATCCTCAGGTTCGAGATAGGGATAGAGGCGAAGGATGTCCTCTCGGGAGTGACCCGAGGCCAGCAGCCCGACCACGGTTCCCACGGTCTGTCCCAATCCGCGCGAAGCTCACCTGACGAGCGCACTACAACGAGGAGCTCGTCCGATGACGGTGGTTTGAACCCCTTCGCTTCGCACTTTCGACCGAAGAACTCGCGTGCTTCGTCGAGATCAACATCACCTGCCCGGCTTTCGAGAATGAAGACAACGTCATAAAGGTCGCGAGGCCGCGTTCGTTCGAGCAGCGCCCGTGTCTTCTCGGCGAAAAGCTCCTCGATGCTGTATGCCTGTACGGCGGTGTCATCCGGAAGCGAATCCGGATACGGGTGGAACACTGGACGCAACTCGGGTTCCGCGACAACAGGCTCGTGACGCGTGAGATCGAACAGGAGCCGCGGCACACTCGGAATGACCAGTGGTCCGCTGTAGCCGATCTTCCCCTCGAACGTCCCGCGACCGAGCTTGTCAACTCGCGTCTTCACCGAGACGAGGTCGGCCGGAAATGTGATGCCACTCAGCTCGTGAGCGATCTCGACGATTTCCCTAAGGATTTGTGTCAGAGCCTCGGCGTCATACGCAGCGTCTGGCAGGAGCGAGAAGTCGAGATCCTCCGAAAAGCGGTACGTCTCGAAATAACACTTCTTCAGGCACGTCCCGCCCTTGAATACCCACTGCTCCGAGGTCTCCGCGTGCTGGGCAATGGCTGCGAGAACCCACCCAATCACGTAGTCCTTTTCGACGACGCTCGCTCGTAGCTGCCACTCCTGGGCGCGATCGAGAATGTCCTGCTTCGCGATCATGTGTCCGGCGTATCGCGCTCGATCGGTACATTCACAGAAAGCCCCCACCGTGTGTTGATCGGACCGCGCTTCGCGATGGCCGGATCGAGTTTGACGACGCCTGAGGTCCGGCGAGCAAGTGCCTCATCCACAAGATAAGGATCAGATTCCAGGACCGTCTCCGCAAGGTAGCCGAGGCGTTTGAACGAAGCTCCCGAACCGATCTCCTCAAGCCTCTCGATCAGGCGGCTCGGATTCCACTCTTTCATGTCGCGGTACGTTCGAAGGATCTCGACGAGGTGTCGGATCCCTCCGACCCAGGTTGGGTTGGCGAGAGCGTCGGCGATGGTCCTCTCGCGGTCGGAGACCGCGATCCGCTCCCCGCCGCGCCACACCTGCCCGACCTGCGCCACCCGCTCCTTTGTTCCGCGCGTCAGGTGAAACTCTGCCCCGACGAATGTCTCACGCGAGTGCCGGATGTTGGCAGACGTGACGACGAAGGTCGTACGGAAGAGCTGCTCGGTGAGGCCCCAATGCTCTGCCGCGGTCCAGCCTCCGATGTAGCAGGGTGAGTAGAGCTCCCGCGCAAGTACCCACGGATCTTCAATCGCTGTTCCCTCGCGACCCGCTTCGAGCGGCAGGATGAGATACAGGCCGCGGCGTACGCGCGTCAGCCAGCCCCGCCGTGCGAGACGTCCCAGAGTGAGCGACGCTACGTTCGCTCCGACACCTAGTAATTCGGCTGAACGCTCAGTAGTGACGAGCCCGCCTCGGGAACTCCGGGCGAGCCGGCGAAGCGTCTCCTTTGGGTCGCGCAGGACAGCGAGCGAGTCTTCGTTCATTTGGATATATCAAGAGTGTAGTAACTATCTCTCATAGCTAGTTATTACAGTCGGAGTATATCAAGACGACGAGCTGATCGGTCTCCGGGGCAATCACATTCGATTGCGCCTGCGCCCGGCTCAACGAAGAAAGCTTGCCTTGTCAGGCGTTGACCGCCGCCATACTCGCACTCGGATACCGCTCACCCGAGGCGACTCCCTTCGGCGCCACTTCGTCGATCCGCGCAAGATCCTCGGCCGTCAGCTCGATCTCCGCCGCGGCGATGTTTTCCTCGACGTGTCCGATGCTCTTGCTGCCGGGGATCGGCACGATGTCGTTGCCGCGCGAGAGGATCCAGGCGATGGCGAGTTGCGCGGGGGTGACGCCCTTCGTGCGCGCGATCTCTTCGATGCGGCGGACGAGGTCGAGGTTGCGTTCGAAGTTCTCGCCCTGGAAGCGGGGAGAGAGGCGGCGGTAGTCGGTTGGTTCGAGGTCGTCGATCGTCTTGAAGCGGCCGGAGAGGAAGCCGCGGCCGATGGGGGAGTAGGCGACGAAGCCGATTCCCAACTCGCGGACAGTCGGCAGGATCTCATCCTCGGGGTCGCGGCTCCAGAGCGAGTACTCGGTCTGGAGGGCCGTGATCGGATGCACGGCATGCGCGCGGCGGATCGTTTGCGGTGCTGCCTCGGACAGGCCGAGGTGACGGACCTTGCCGGCGCGAACCAGATCGGCCATGGCACCGACCGTATCTTCGATCGGGGTGGTGCGGTCGACGCGGTGCTGGTAATAGAGATCGATGTGGTCGACGCCGAGGCGGCGGAGCGACGCGTCGCAGGCCTGGCGCACGTAGTCGGGCTTGCCGCTGATGCCGAGGAACGCGCCGTCGTCGCCGCGCATATTGCCGAACTTCGTGGCCAGGACGACCTTGTCGCGGCGGCCGCGGATGGCGCGGCCGACCAGCTCCTCGTTAATGAAGGGGCCGTACATATCAGCCGTGTCGAGGAAGTTGCAGCCGAGGTCGAGAGCGCGGTGGATCGTGGCGATCGACGCGGTGTCGTCGTGGGAGCCGTAAAACTCGGACATCCCCATACAGCCGAGGCCGATTGCCGAGACAGTGAAAGATTTGCCGAGCGTTCGCTTCTTCAACGGCGATCCTGATTCCGCAGCGTTTCGTCGATTTCCGACTGGTCGCCTTCCGCCTGGGAAGGTTTACGGTCGAGATCGTGATCCGGCCGGCGGCGGCCTTCCTGCGCTTCGCGTTTCGCGGGACGTTCTTCTTTCGGTTCTACTCGGGACATGGGAGCCTCCTGCCGCACTTGCAGCAAACGGAGTGCCGTCATTTGAGCTCAATCCAGTCGCTCATCCCGGCCACGTGACTCGATCGTTCGGTCCGTTGCTCCTCCACGTAGACGCGCAGCCGGATGGGGTGCTTGAGGGCGGGATACGCGAGGATGTGGCGGAGGTCCTGGGTCATGGTAACGGTGCCGGTGGCGCTGTCGAGGAACTTCGGGCTGACGCTCGGGATGCTGAATGTCTGGTTCGGCTTCGTCGTCTCGAAGACGATCTCCAGGTAGTACGTCGACCGACGGAAGTTATGAACCTGGTAGTCGACCTCTGCCTTGAACGTTGTCGCGGCCGTCAAGTCACTGCCCGCTGACAGCGCGATGTCGTGGACTGTGACCGTTGCGGTGGGGATGGCCGGCGGCGCGTTGGGATCGGTCGCAATCAGCTCCCACGGTCCGACGCCGGTCATCTGCATCTCGGTCGCCTCGGGGAAGAAGAGATAGTGCATGACCCGCGGCGGGTTGACGTAGAAGCTACCGGACCGATAACGAGTGACCGAGTCTTTGTTCGCAACAGATCCGAAGCCGAGGTCGACCGCGCCGGAGAGGATGGTCACGCGCTCCTGGCGCGGATGCCAATGCGGCGGAATCGCCGAGCCCGCCGGAATCCGCACGCGCATGGTGAACATCCCTTCCGCGCGAGGATTACCCTCGAGGATGGCCATCTTCGAGCCGGCGGGGAGGGTGGGTGGCCCATCGTTCCAGACGACGGCCTCGGGGGTAACGCCGATTGGTGTCTCCTGAGCGTTTGCGAGAACTGCGGAAACGAGGATGAGGCCGAGTAACGCTGTGCGCATAGGGGAAAGCTTACATCTGCGTCATCTGCGGATGAGGGTTTGGGTCGGAATGACAAGGGTACGGAACAGGTTGACATCCGCCGAGGAATGCATAAAAATTCACGCTGATGAATAAGCATGCACATGGCGACGTACTGCGGAGGCAGGATGAGATCCTTCGGATCGTCCGCGAGCAGTCCGTCCATTCGCAGGATGAGCTGCTGGCCCTGCTCCGGCGGCGGCGCTTCCGGGTGACGCAGCCGACGCTCTCGCGCGACCTGCGCGAGCTCGGCGTGGCCAAGTCGCCGAACGGCTACATCACCCGCGATGCCTTTGCCGGCGGTGCCGTCGTCGCCTTCGCGCCGCGCGACGTCGTGGAAACGCGGCTGGAGCAGGCCGTGGCCGAATACGTCACCGGCGCCGATACGGCCGGCAACCTCGTCGTGATCCGGACTCCCGCCGCCAGCGCACAGCCGGTGGCCAGCGCCATCGACGGCGCATCCATCGACAGTGTCCTCGGCACCATCGGCGGTGACGACACCATCTTCGTGGCCTTCCGCACACCGGCCGCGGCCTCGGTATTCGCCGAGCGCCTCCGACGAATCATCGGCATCCGTCGCCGCAACGTTCGCTGAGTTTTTCCCGGGACAACTGCCATGAACGAATCAAACGTGAAATCACGGAAGCGCGTCGCCATCGTTGGCGCGACCGGCTATTCCGGCGCGGAGCTGACCGCCATCATGGCGCGCCACGCCGAGGTGGAGCTGGTGGCGCTCTTTTCATCGAGCAGCACCGCCCGTGGGCCGGTCACGCCCACGCTCCCGCAGTTCATCGCCGAACCGTTCTCTATTGATGCGCTCATCGCCGCGCAGCCGGAGATCGTTTTTCTGGCCACGCCGAACGAAGTCTCGGCCGGCCTGGCGCCGCAACTGCTCGACCTCGGCATGCGGGTCATCGACCTCTCCGGCGCCTTCCGCCTCGAGGAGCCGTCGATGTATCCGACGTGGTACGGCTTCGATCACGAGCGGCCGAATCTGCTCGGCGAGGCGGTTTACGGACTGACCGAGTACTGCAACGGCGAGTTGAAGAACGCGCGGCTCGTGGCCAATCCCGGCTGCTATCCGACCTCGATCCTCCTGGCGCTGCGGCCGCTGACGTTTGCCATCGACCGCGAGCAGCCGGTGATCTGCGACTCCAAGAGCGGCGTCTCCGGCGCCGGCAAGAAAGCCGACGTCAACTTCTCCTTCGCCGAGCTTTTCGGCAACTTCAAGGCCTACAGCGTCGGCCAGCACCGGCACGAGCCGGAGATCCGCCAGCAGCTTCACCTCGGCGATCGCGCGCCGGTGGTCTTCGTCGCGCATCTGCTGCCGGTGCATCGCGGCATCCTGTCGACGATTCACATCGGCTTCACGCATCCCATGAGCGAGCAGCAGATCACCGACGCCTACACGCGCGCCTACGATCACGCTCCGTTCGTGCGCGTGCTGCCGGCCGGCCAGTTGCCGGAGTTGAAGAACGTCGTCAACACGCCACGGGCGGAGATCGGATTTCAACTGTTGCACGGCGGGCGGCGCGCGGTGATCGTCTCGGTCCTCGACAACCTCCTCAAAGGCGCTGCCTCGCAGGCGGTGCAGAACTTCAACCGGATGTGCGGTTTTCCGGAGACGGAGGCGCTGATCTGATGAACGTCATCAAGTTGGGCGGAAGCCTTCTCGACGATCCGGCGCGGCGCGCCGAGGCGCTCAGCGCAATCGCCGCGCAGTGGAAGAGCGGCCGGGAGATCGTGCTCGTTCACGGCGGCGGAAAACACGTCGATGCGAATCTCAAGCGCCTCGGCATTCCGAAGCGGACCTACGCCGGACTTCGCGTCACCGACGACGAGACGCTGGATGTCGTCGTGGCCACGCTGGCCGGCTCGGTGAACAAGATGCTCGTGGCCGAGCTGTCGGCGATGGGCGTCCTCGTGGCCGGCATCAGCGGGTGCGACGCCTCGACGCTCGTCGCGGAAGCTCATCCGCCGCTCGATGGCGTCGACCTCGGACATGTCGGCCGCGTCACCGGCGGCGATCCGACGCTGGTCCAGGCATTGGTCACGAGCGGCATCCTGCCGGTCATCTCATCGATCGCCGAGGGACCGCATGGGGCGCTGTTGAACGTGAATGCCGATACGGCCGCGGCGGCGATCGCCATCGCTGTCGGCGCCGAGGAGCTGATTTTCATCACCGACGTCGCCGGTCTGCTCGATGCCACCGGCAACGTCGTCGCCGAGTTGTGTGCCACGGACGCGGAAGCACTCCTCGGCACGGAAGTCGTCACCGGCGGCATGCGCCCGAAACTGCAGGCCGCCCTGCACGCTCTCGGATCAGGCGTGCGGCGCATCACGATTGGAGAAGAGGGAGGAACGCAGTTGATCGCTGCGTGAGGAGGACAACATGCTTCTACATGACGAATCCCCAACCGCTGTCGAAGAGCGCGAGAAGGCGTTCCTGCTCGGCACGTATGCACGCACGGCGTTCCATCCGCGAAGCGGCAAAGGCGCACGGATCACCGACGCCGAGGGCCGCGAGTATTGGGACCTGCTCGGCGGTATCGCCGTCAACGTCCTCGGTCATCGCCATCCGCGCCTCATCAAAACGTTGCGCGAAGAATCGAACGCGCTGTTGCACATCTCAAATCTCTATTACCACCCGACGCAGGGGCTTCTCGCGGAACGGCTCGTGCGCGCATCGGGACTCTGCCGTGCGTTCTTCTGCAATAGCGGCACCGAGGCGAATGAAGCGGCGCTGAAGTTCGCGCGGCTTGCCAACCCCGGCCGCGCGGGGATCGTGGCGCTGAACGAGAGCTTCCACGGACGGACGATGGGATCGCTGGCCATGACCGGCCACGAAGCCTACCGCGCGCCGTTCGAGCCGCTCGTTCCGGGCGTGACCTTCATCGAGCCGAACGACATCCCCGCAGTCGAAGCGGCGGTCAGCGAGACGACCAGCGCGATCGTTCTCGAGCCGGTGATGGGGGAGGGAGGGGTCATCCCGCTCTCGCACGACTTCCTCGCCGCCGCGCGGCGCGTGGCGGATCGCACCGGCGCGATCCTCATTTTCGACGAGATCCAATGCGGGCTCGGGCGCACCGGAACGCTCTTCGCCTTCCAGCAGAGCGGCATCGTGCCGGACATCGTCACGCTGGCCAAACCACTTGGCGGCGGCTTGCCGCTCGGCGCGGTGCTGACCGGCGCGGCGATCGAAGGCCTCGTGAAGCCCGGCCATCACGGTACGACCTTCGGCGGCAACCCGTTGGCCTGCCGCCTCGGGCTGGCCGTCCTCGATGAGATCGAAGAGTCGAACCTGCTGGATCGCGTCAACGAGATCGGCGGATGGTTCAAGGACCAGTTGCTTGCGCTGCAATCGCGCAATCCGTCCATCGTCGAAGTGCGCGGACACGGCTTCATGTGGGGCATCGAGCTGGACGGCCCGGCCAAGCCGGTCGTGGCCGAGCTGCTGAACAAGGGATTCGTCGCCGGCACCGCGCGCGACAACGTCATCCGCCTTCTGCCGCCGTACGTCACGCCGAAGAAGGCATTTGTGGAATTCATCGACGCGCTGGAGCAGGTGCTGGCCATCAGCGTTAGCCGGTCGAAGGAGAAAGCAGCGTGAAACACACCTACAAGAAAGTCGCCCTCGCCTACAGCGGCGGTCTCGACACATCGATCATCGTTCCGTGGCTGAAGGAAAACTACGGCTGCGAAGTCGTCGCCGTTGCGGTCGACGTCGGCCAGGCCGACGAGACGTCCGGACTGGCGGAGAAGGCTTATCGCACCGGCGCGTGTGACTTCCATCTGATCGATGCGAAAGAAGAATTCGCACGCGACTTCCTCTTTCCTGTTCTGAAAGCGGGAGCGATCTACGAGAAGGATTATCTCCTCGGCACGTCGACCGCGCGGCCGATCATCGCCCGCAAACAGGTCGAGATCGCCCTGGCCACCGGCTGTGACGCGCTGGCGCACGGCTGTACCGGAAAGGGGAACGATCAGGTCCGCTTCGAGCTCGCCTATCAGGCGCTCGCTCCGGAGCTGGCCGTCATCGCTCCGTGGCGCGAGTGGGACATCGTCTCGCGCGAAGACGCCATCGACTACGCCTCCTCGCGCGGCATCCCCGTGCCGGTGACGAAGAAGGATCCCTACTCACGCGACCGCAACCTCTGGCATCTCTCGCACGAGGGCGGGCCGCTCGAGGATCCGTCGTTCGAGCCGGAGGCGTCGATGTTCAAGTTGACCGTCGACCCGATTGACGCGCCCGACGTGCCGGAGAAGGTGGCCATCACGTTCGCCTCGGGCGTGCCGGTCGCTGTGAACGGCGAGACGATGTCGCCGGCGAAGCTGGTGATGGCGCTGAATGAGATCGGGGGACGCAACGGCGTCGGCCGGGTCGACCTCGTCGAGAATCGCCTGGTCGGCATCAAGTCGCGTGGCGTATACGAAACGCCCGGCGGCACGCTGCTCGTCACCGCGCTCAAGGCCCTCGAGTCGATCACGCTCGACCGCGACAGCTCCCACGAAAAGGAGCGCATCGCCACGCGTTACGCGGAGCTGGTCTATTTCGGTCAGTGGTTCTCGCCGCTCAAAGAAGCGTTCGATGCCTTCGTCGACTCCCTGACCGCCGCCGTCAGCGGCACGGTCACACTGAAACTCTACAAAGGGAACACCACGGTCATCGGCCGCACGTCGCCGAATTCGCTCTACAACGAGGAGCTGGCCAGCTTCAACATGACCGGTTACGACGCGCGCGACGCGGCCGGATTCATCCGCGTCTTCGGCCTGCCGACGCGCGGCCGGAACCGGCTAGTGGCAGACAATCATCTCGACGACACGCTCCCCGCCGACGAAGTGACGGCGGCGCGGCTGCGGAAGGCCGCCGGTTGACGCAGAAGCTGTGGGGCGGGCGCTTCGAGGGTGAGCCGTCGCCGCTGCTGCGGCGGCTCAACGACTCGTTCGCGTTCGACCGCGAGCTGTTCGACGACGACGTCGAGGGATCGATCGCGTGGGCGCGTGCGCTCGTCGAGTGTGGTGTATTGAATGACGCTGAGCTCGATCTGATCCTCGGCGGGCTGATGCGCATCGAGTCACCGTCCGACGGCGATTTCGAAGACGTTCATTCGTACGTCGAGGCCAAACTGTACGAGAGAATCGGTCCGCTCGCTGGCAAACTGCACACCGGCCGCTCGCGAAACGACCAGGTGGCCACGGATCTGAAGCTGTGGCTGAAACGCGCCTGCGAAGAAGCAGTCAATGCAACGACGGCACTGGCGGCGGCGTTGGCGCATCGCGCCTCCGAGGATGCCGCGGCGCCGATGCCCGGGTACACGCATTCGAAACAGGCCGAGCCGATTACGTTCGGTCACTGGTGCCTGGCGTACGTCGAGATGCTGCGCCGCGACCTCGACCGTTTCGCCAGCGCCGTGGCGCGCGGCGATGAATGCCCGCTCGGCTCCGGCGCGCTGGCGGGGACGCCCCTGGCGATCGACCGCGACGCACTGGCGCGCTCGCTCGGCTTCGCCCGCGCCACCGCCAACTCGATCGACGGCGTGTCCGACCGCGACTTCGCCGCTGATTATCTTTCCGCCGCAGCGCTGCTCCTCTCACACCTTTCGCGTCTCGCCGAGGATCTGATTTTCTTCACCAGCGACGAGGCCGGGTATGCCGAGCTGCCCGACGCCATGGCCACCGGCTCGTCGCGCATGCCGCAGAAGAAGAACCCCGACGTCCTCGAGCTCACTCGCGGATATGCCGCGCGCGGTATCGGCGAGTTGACCGGCTTCCTGGCGCTGCTCAAGGGCTTGCCGCTCGCGTACGACAAAGATCTGCAGCTCGACAAGGAGCCGCTCTTCCGCACGCGCCGCGTCATCGCCACACTGCTCCCGGCGTTGACGGAATTGATGGCCGGCCTGACGCTCGATCGCGACCGGATGCGTGCCGCCGCCGGCGGTGACGCGCTCATCGCCACGGCCGTCGCCGACGCGCTCGCGGCGGCCGGGATGCCTTTTCGCGAGGCGCATGATCAGGTAAGCCGCAATCTTGCCGAGCTGCCGTCGCTCGCGAAGAAGCACGGTGTAACACTCGAGGGGATGCTGGCGAGGAAGAACACGTACGGCGGCACGGCGCCGGAGCGGGTGAAGGCGGCTGCTCTCGCTGCCAAGGAGTCGTTGAAGTCATGAAGGCGAATGGTCACGGCGGCGCGGCACAGACAAGAGTGTCTGTGCCACATTGTCACCGGCTTGCGGCTCAGTCACTCTTGTCCGTGCAGCAGGTGGCACAGACACTCTTGTCTGTGCCGAGCGGCGCAGCCGCGCGAGGTACCTCGAGATCATGAGACTTCCCAAGGGCTTCCTCGCCTCCGGCATCCGCGCCGGCATCCGCAAAAAGCGGCCGGACCTCGGCCTGATCGTTGCGCCGGATGGCGCCAATGCCGCCGCGGTCTTCACGAAGAACCGCTTTCAGGCCGCGCCGGTGACGTTGTCGAAAAACGCGCTCAGGAAAACCGGCGGCAAGCTCAAGGCAGTCGTCGTCAACGCCGGCTGCGCCAATGCTGTCACCGGCAAAGCGGGGCACGACGCCGCCAGACGCGTCCGCGCGCGCGCGGCCGAGTTGCTGCAATGCAGCGATGAGCAGATCTTCGTCGCATCCACCGGCGTCATCGGCGTCGTTCTTCCCGACCAGAAGCTTCGCGAGGCGCTTCCCGACGCGATCACCCGCCTCTCCGCGGGCGGGACCGATGCACTCTCACATGCCATCCTCACCACCGACGTCGGCCCGAAAGTTACGCACGCAGCGTTCACGCTCGGCGGCAAGCGTGGCCGCATCGTCGGCGTGGCGAAGGGCGCCGGGATGATCCATCCCAACATGGCCACGATGCTCGGGTTTGTGATGACCGACGCCGCGCTCGATCCCACAACACTGAAGGTCGCCCTGGCCACCGCGGTCAATCAGAGCTTCAACGCCATCTCCGTCGACGGCGATACGTCGACCAACGATACCGTCCTGGTCATGGCGTCGGGAAAACTGGGCAACGCCTCGCACGCCGATACCACCGATTTTCAGCGAGCCCTCGATACCGTCTGCCGCGATCTCGCCTGGATGATCGTCCGCGACGGCGAAGGGGCGACACGCGTGATGGAGCTGACCGTTCGCGGCGCGAGGACGGAGCGCGACGCCAAGCTCGCCGCGCACGCCGTCGCCACCTCGCCGCTCGTCAAGACCGCCCTTCACGGCGGCGATCCGAACTGGGGACGCATCCTGGCCGCCCTCGGCCGCAGCGGTGCACGATTCAACGTCCGGCGCGTCTCACTGTTCGCCGGCAAGGTGCAACTCGTGACCAATGGCGAGCCAGCGGTCTATCGTGAAAAAGATGCGGCGAAAGTGTTCTCCCGCGAGCGCGTCCCGATCGTTCTCGACCTCGGCGGCGGCAACGCCACCACGGTCGTCCTCGCCTCCGACCTCGGTCACGACTACATCTCGATCAACGCCGACTATCGCAGCTGATGACGCCGGCCGCTGAGCGGATGACCCGCTCAGCGCGGCTGTCTTTTGATCATGCCGCCCGGCATCTTGTCGACGGCGCGCTGGAATTGCTGACTGGATGCGATCCCACGACGAAGAATGCGCCTAAGTTGTTCCGTTTGGCGGACCTTTTCATCCTGATACGGCTGTCCGGTTTCCGTGCGCTCCGCAACGTCGGTCATTTTGATTTCCTCTCCAGCCAAGCCAAAAAGTAACAGAATCGACCAAGCATCTCAACGAGATCTGCTGTTTCGGGATTCCGGTGTTCGAATATGCCGGGCTTGTCCACTTGCACAGTCAACGCGCCGATCACCGTCTGGTTCGTCATATCGTGAACAGGAATGCTTACGAAACTCCGGAACTGTACGTGCTTGAAGTAGGCGATTTCAGCTTCGATCTGGCCCGGCGTCTCGCCGCGCCGATTCCACTCGTCTGCGTCCTGCGCGTCCGACACCACGTCGAACTCACCATGGACAACTGCATACGGCGCGCCGGGTCGCGGACTCGCGTCGTCGAGTGGTAGCAACAGCGTTTGAGGCAATCCCTCGTTCAGGTGTGCCCACCCATCGAGCTCAAGTAATCGCTCGTGCGCTCCGGCTGTCGTACTGGAATAGAGCACGGGCGCGGAAGGATCGGTGGAATCGGCAGCTTGGATGACGCGCATGAACGATGCGTTTGCATTCAGGTCGATGCGTTCCCGGTACCAGTATGTTGTCACAGAGGCAACGGCACCGAGTACCTGAACGCGATTGTCCTGCAATAGTAGCCCGACACTGGAATCTCCATCTCTCGACAGCTCGGCGCCTTCGACCATGATCGTCGTGTATTCGGCGAGAAGGTCTGCGTAATGCTTGAAAAACCCCCATACCTCCGCATTCATGAGCGAGCGTAGCGTGAGCACAACTCGTGGCAGGCGGTCGATCATGGCCGCGACAAGGGCGGGAATGAGAAACGTGAAAAAGACGATCACCGTCCAGCCGGCGGCCCCAACCACCTGCACGATTAAAGGCGTATTGCTGATGTGTGGATGAACCGCGTGATACTGATTGCTGACCGCATCGGGCGGAGCGGTGATTGCGAACGCGATTTCGAGTCCGGTTTCGACGCTGTATCGAAAGGGAATGCCGAAGAGGAGCGTGAGCGTGATGACGAACGTCCCCCACCACGCGACAGCGGCGACCAAGAATCCAGCCGGATGGCTCAGATAAAACGCTACGAAACGGCCGACGCCAGTTCGGACGGCGTCGATGATTCGCCTGGTGGCGTTTTCCATAATTCATCATCATACCCTGCGGAAAAACGGTGTGTTTCGATTCAAGAGCTGACAATGTAGACACCCGCATTAGACTCGCGTCGTCATGAAACGGTTCATCGCCACCCTTCTCCTCTTTGCCTCCACCGCCGCCTACGCCGCGCTGCGCGATCCTGTCGTTGCCCGTCACGGCATGGTGGCTTCGACGAGCGAGATCGCCTCGCGCGTCGGCGTCGACATCATGAAGAAGGGCGGTAACGCCGTCGATGCCGCGGTGGCCGTGGCGCTGACGATGGCGGTGACTTGGCCCGCCGCGGGGAACCTCGGCGGCGGCGGTTTCATGCTGATCCGCAACGCCGATGGCACGAGCGAGGCCATCGACTATCGCGAGCGGGCGCCGCTCGCGGCATCGCGCGATATGTACCTCGACGCCAACGGCAAGATCATCAAAGATGCATCGACCGACGGATACAAGGCGATCGGCGTTCCCGGCACGGTGGCCGGGCTGATGCTCGTCCACAAACGACACGGCAAGCTGAAATGGAGCGAGCTCGTCGAGCCGGCCCGGAAGCTCGCGGCCGAGGGGTTCATCGTCACGGCGTTTCTCGACGGGGTACTGCACGATCACGAAACGCTTAAGAAACTCGAGCCATGGCCGGAGAGCCGCCGCATCTTCCTGCGCGACGGCCACTTCTACACGATGGGCGAGCGCTTCAAACAGCCGGAGCTCGCGGCGACGCTGGCCCGCATCCAGGCCAATCCGCGCGACTTCTACGAAGGGGTGACGGCACTGCGCATCGTCGCGGACATGCGCGCCCACGGCGGCTTGATCACGATGAAGGATTTGCGCGAGTACGAACCGACCATCCGCAAGCCGCTCCACGGCAGTTATCGCGGACACGAATTCATCGTCATGCCGCCGCCGTCATCGGGTGGCATCGCCATGATCGAGATGTTGCAGATGCTGGAGAAGTACGACCTGGCATCGACCGGTTGGCAATCGGCGCGTTACCTTCACCTCATCACCGAGGTCATGCGGCGCGCGTTTGCGGACCGTGCTGAGTTTCTTGGCGATCCTGATTTCGTCAAGCTGCCGGTGAGCGCGCTCATCTCGCCCGCATTCGCCGAGGAACGGCGCAAGACGATCGATCCGGAGCACGCATCGATTTCGACGGAGATTCGTGCGGGCGACCCTGCGCCATTCGAGCAACCGGACACGACCCACTTCGCCGTCGTCGACAGCGAGGGCAACATGGTGAGCAACACCTATACGCTCAACGACTGGTTCGGCGCCGGCGTCACCGCGAAGGGGACAGGCGTCCTGCTCAACGACGAGATGGACGACTTCACCTCCCAACCCGGCGTGCCGAACGTCTATCAGCTCATCCAGAGCGAGAAGAACGCCATCGCCCCCAGGAAGCGGCCGCTGTCCTCAATGGTGCCGCTGATCATGCTGCAGGACGGCAAGCCGTGGCTCGCCGTCGGCGCCGCCGGTGGTCCTCGCATTATCAGCACGGTGCTCGAGATCGTCCTTGCCGTCGTCGATTTTCACGCCACGCTGCAGGAGGCGATCGATGCCGGACGCATTCATCATCAATGGATGCCGGACGAGATCTTCTGGGAGCCGAACGGCACGAATCCGGACACACGCGCCGCGCTGGAGAAAATGGGGCACAAGTTCCGCGAGAAGCCGCTGGTCCACATCTCCGACGCCAACGCCGTGATGATCGATCCGAAAACAGGTCTGCGACAAGGTGCTGGCGACCCGCGCCGTTCCGGTGTGGCGGTCGGTTACTGACATAGAATCCGCCCCCATGGACCTACACAAAAAGTCCCTTCTGGCGTGGGCGCGCGACCATCGCGCCGATTTCGAGTCGACGCTCCAGCAGTTCGTCGACACACCGTCCGTCTCCGCCGAGCCGGAGCGCATCGGTGACATCCGCCGCTGTGCCGAGCTGGCACAGGCGAAAATCCGCGAATTCGGCGGCGAGGCGACCATCCTCGAAACGGACGGCAATCCGATCGTCCACGGCCGCTTTGACACCGGACGCAATCTGCCGACGGTCACCGTCTACAACCATCTCGACGTGCAGCCCGCCTCACGCGAAACCGAGCCTTGGAAGACCGATCCATTCGTCTTCTCGAAGGATGGCGACCGATACCTCGGCCGCGGCACGACCGACGACAAAGGGCCGGCCCTTACCGCGCTGTTCGGCATCCGCGCCGCGCGCGAGGCAGGCGTTCGCGCCAATATGCACCTGATCTGGGAGCTCGAAGAGGAGATCGGCTCGCCGAGCTTCGATGGCGCGATGAAAAAGTACGCCAAGCAGCTCGCCACCGATTCCGTGCTCGTCTCCGACACGATCTGGGTTTCCCGCGAGCGTCCGGCCTGTCCGTCCGGCCTGCGCGGACTGCAAGGCTTTGAGCTGATGCTCGAGACCGCGGCGACCGACCAGCATTCCGGCGTCGCCGGCGGCGGTGCCCGCAATCCCATCGGCGAGTTGATGAAACTCGTCTCCGAAATGTACGACGCCACCACCGGCAAGGTGAAGATCAAAGGCTTCTACGACGACGTCGTGCCGCCGACGAAGCAGGAACTCGCTGACTTTCGCGACTCCGGCTTCACCGTCAAGAAGTTCAAGAAGGACCACGGCTTCAAGTCGATCCGCACCGAAGATCCGATGGACCTGATGAAACGGATCTGGGCCATGCCCACCTTCGAAGTCCACGGCCTGGTCGGCGGTTACACCGGTCCCGGCATCAAGACCGTCATTCCGCCGCGCGCGACCGTAAAGATCTCCTGCCGGATGGTGGCCAACCAGGATCCGAAAAAGATCATGAAGCTCGTCCGCGAGTTCGTGAAGCAGCGCAACCCCGACGTCAAGATCGTCACCGAGGCCTCGATGCTGCCGTACCAGGCCCCGACTACCGGCCCGCTCGCCGACGCTGTCCGGAGCGCCATGAAGTTCGCCTTCGGCCGGGAGCCGGTCTTCGTCCGCGAAGGCGGCTCGATCGGCGCCGTCGTGTCGATGGAGAAGATCCTCAACGTCCCCGTCCTCTTCCTTGGCCTGTCACTCCCCGAGCACGGCTACCACGCCCCGAACGAGAACTATGACTGGCGGCAGGCCAGCGGGGGGATGGTGGCGTTCGTGAAGTACTTTGATGAGATCGCGAGGATGTAGCCACCCCGGCAACCGGACCTGAATCGACGCCGCCCGGCGATCCTGGCGGCGTTTATTTTCTACTGGTCGTGGATTTTTGTGGACAGAAGTGGTCTGTGGTGGTACAAACGGGCCTTCGAACACGAAAGTCGAAGCGGAAATGGTCGAGCCAGTCCTGATGGGGCACTCCCCGGCGAAGGTCGACGACAAGGGTCGTCTCAAGATCCCGTCCAGCTTCCGCAAGATCATTGAAGACAAGTTCGGTTCTGATTGCTTCATCACCTCGATGGACGGCGAGCGGGCGCTGATCTACCCGATGCCGGTCTGGTACGAGTTCCAGGGCCGGATCTCGAAAGTTCCCTCGACCTCGACCGCGAAGACGAAGCTCCTGGAGAAGGTGAACTACTTCGGACAGGTCGGAACGATCGACGCGCAGGGGCGGGTGCTGATCCCGACCATCCTGCGCAACGTGGCCGGCATCGCCGAAGACGTCGTCGTCATCGGAAACACAGACCATCTCATCGTCTGGAACGGCGAAAAGATCCAGCAGCGGATGACCGAGACGCCGCTGACGAACGATGACTGGAAAGAGTTGGAGTTGCACGGTGTGTGACGTGTCATGCACCAGTCGGTTCTTTTAAGCGAAATCGTCGAGTACCTCCGTCCCTCGCGCGAAGACGGGACGCTCGTCGATGCCACGGTCGGACTGGGTGGACACGCGGAAGCTTTGCTGGCCCGCTATCCCTCGGTACGGCTTCTCGGCATCGACCGCGATCCGGCAGCGCTGGATGCGTCGAGAGCGAGGCTGGGGAGATTCGGAGATCGCGTGACGCTCGCACAGGGCCGTCACGAGACGCTCATTGACATCCTGAAGAAGCAGAAGATCGAGCCGGTCAGCGGTCTCCTGGCCGACCTCGGTGTCTCGTCCATGCAACTGGATGACGCATCGCGCGGATTCTCGTTCCGCTACGACGCGCCACTCGACATGAGGATGGGGCCGGAGTCGAAGACAGCCGCCGATCTGGTCAATACGCTGGGGGAACAGGAGCTGGCGACGATTCTGCGCGAATACGGCGAGGAGCCGATGGCCCGCCGGATCGCCAGAGCAATCGTCGACGGGCGCGCCGAAGCGCCGATCGAGACGACGGCGCGGCTCGCGGAAATCGTCCGCAGCGTGAAGAAGTCGAAGCCGCATCAGATCGATCCGTCAACGCTCACATTCCAGGCCCTTCGCATCGCCGCGAACGAGGAGTTGATCGGACTCGACAGATTCATCGACGACGCGGTCAGCGTCCTCGAGCCCGGAGCCCGGATTGCCGTCATCTCATTCCACTCGCTCGAAGATCGAATCGTCAAGCGAGCCATGCGGCGGTTGGAAGGGGAGTGCACCTGTCCACCCAACCTTCCGGTTTGCGCGTGCGGCGCGAAGGAAGTCGTCGAGATTCTGACCAGTCGGCCGGTCACTGCTTCAGAGGAAGAGGTTCAGAGAAATCCGCGGTCTCGCAGCGCGAAGTTGCGAGTGGCGGAGAAGCTCTTAGCTGTCAGCTCTTAGCTCTCAGGGGATTGTTGAGAGTTGACAGGTAAGTGCTCGAGGCGACAAGAGCTGAACGCGTAGCTCCTAAGAGCTAACAGCTAACAGCCAAGAGCAGCAGTAACCGGAGCCCGGAAACAAGGGTGAAGGTTGGGGAAGGGTGGGCGTGTGTGCGCCGCGGGAGCTCGGGAGGGGTGGCTGGGGGAGCGTGGGTGGGTGTGGATGGTTCTCGGGTCGTGCTTGTAGGCAGATCTTCACCCTTGTTCCCAGGCTCCGTTAACGCTCCCGGATCGGTCCCCGCATGTACGCGCAGAAGAAACCCATCGAAAACACACACATCGTTCGCGAACGCGACCGCCGCCGCTCCCGTGAGCTGCTGGCCGTCCTTGCGCTCGGAGTTCCCATCGGCGCGTTCCTGCTTCTCTTCACGTGGCAGAACCTCGAGGTAATCCGGCTCGGCCACGAGGCGACACGCCTGCAGAAACAGAAGCAGGAGATCGAGAACGCTAACAAGGCGCTGCAGCTGGAGCGTGACCGCCGCACCTCGCTCGGTGCCGTCGAGCAGCGCGCCATCGAGCTCGGGTTTCAGCACACCGATCCGCGAGTCGTGGTGATGGTGCAGCGGCCGCCAGACGCCGCTCCCACCCCCCGCTCCCCACAATCCACTCCCCAATCCGGAGCCCGCTGATGCCCACATCGCAAAAGCGTCTCCTGCAGCTTTTCGCCTTCCTCGCGGCGTGGGCCGTTATCGTTATCGCCAGGCTGGTGCAGATTCAGCTTGTCCGCCACGGCGAATACGTCATCAAAGCGGCGCGCCAACAGGAGCGGACGCTTGCATTGCAGCCGGTGCGCGGCTCGATCATCGACAGGAATGGCCGCATCCTTGCCGAGAGTATCGCCGCGGAATCGATCTACGCTGATCCTCAGGCTATCGTCGACCGCGGTCAGACCGCCAAGGCGCTTGCCAGCGTCACGGCCCTGCAGATGGACGTCCGTGAGATCGCCACGAAACTCACCTCTGCCAGCGGCTTCGTCTGGATCGCCCGACAGTTGCCGCTCGAAACCACTGCCGCGGTCAAGGCGCTCAAGCTCCCCGGCGTTTATTTTCTAGACGAGCACCGCCGTTCGTATCCGCGCGCCATGCTTGCCGCGAACGTGGTCGGCTACACTGGCGTCGACGGCGAAGGACTGGCCGGCATTGAACATTCGTTCGATGCGCAGGTGCGCGGCCGAGCGGGGCGCGTAACGCTCCTGCGCGATGCGCGCCGTGGTATGTACCTCGTCGGCGGCGAAGGGCCGAACCGGCCCATCGACGGCAACGACGTCGTCCTCACCATCGACTCCGTCGTGCAGTTCATCGCCGAGCGCGCCCTCGGACGCGTGGTGGAGCAGTACCACGCCGCAGGTGGCGTGGCCATCGTCATGGACCCCCGCGACGGCCGAATCCTGGCGATGGCATCCAATCCGTCGTTTGATCCCAACCGCTATCGCGACTTCTCGCCCGACGAGCGGCGCAACCGCGCCGTTCAGGATCAGTACGAGCCTGGGTCGACATTCAAGATCGTCACAGCCTCCGCCGGACTCGAAGAAGGAGTGGTCACGCCGTCTCAGGTGCTCGACTGTGGTGACGGCTTCATCCAAATCGGCAACACACAGATCCACGAACACGGCCACAATCGCTACGGCCTCATGACGTTCGAAGAGGTGATGGTCCATTCGTCGAACGTCGGTGCCATCCGCGTCGGCCTGGCGTTGGGCCAGGAGCGTTTCTACCGCTACATCCGCCGCTTCGGCTTTGGCGAACGGAGCGGCGTGGCGTTGCCCGGCGAAGCGCAGGGCCGCGTCCGCCGTACCGAGCAGTGGTCGCAACTCTCCAATGCATCGATGTCGATCGGCCAGGAGATCGGCGCAACGCCGTTGCAGGTCCTGAGCGCCATCGCCGTGGTCGCCAACGGCGGACTCCGCGTCCAGCCGCGCATCGTTGAAAAGGTCGTCGACGCGAAGGGAAACGCGATCTACAAACCGTCCCAGGCCGCATCGGTACGCGTCATCTCCGAAAAAACCGCGGCCGTTTTGAATGAGATTCTCAAAACCGTTGTCGCGCGCGGAACCGGCGTGCAGGCGGCGCTCGCCGAGCATGTCGTAGCCGGAAAGACGGGAACTGCACAAAAGGCGGGGCGCGGCGGCTACACGGACAAAGTCGTGGCCTCGTTCGGAGGCTACGTTCCTGCTGACCGGCCGCAGCTGGCCATCCTCGTCGTCGTCGATGAGCCGAAGGAATCCGAGTACGGTGGCACCGTCGCCGCTCCCGCGTTCAAAGAGATCGCGGAATCGACATTGCGCTACCTCAATGTTCCTCCATCGGTTCCGGCGCGCACGATCGATGTGGCCGCGCCGATGCTGGCGACGTTTTCGCAGAAGTCTGCCCCGGCAGCGGGATCGGAAGTTCCCGACCTGCGAGGCCTCGACGCCCGCGCAGCCGTGGCTCTCGCTACTTCGGCCGGCTTTCGCGTTCGCGCCTCGGGGAGTGGCGTGGTCCAAACGCAACAACCGTTACCAGGCGAAGCCCTGCCGCAAGATCACCAAGTCGTCCTGACCCTCGCCGAGGGGACGCGATGAGACTGCGGGAGGTGCTGAGAGATGTGCCGGTTCGGAGCGGTGACGCGGATGCCGAGATCACCAGCGTCACCGCCGATTCACGCATGGTCGTCCTGGGCGCGCTATTCGTTGCGGTTCCCGGCTTCAAAACGAATGGTGCGACGTTCATCGACTCGGCCGTCAGAAGAGGCGCCGCGGCCATCGTCAGCGAATCCAGCGCGGTCACTGCGCCGATTTCTGTTCAGGTCGACGATGCCCGTGCCGCTCTCGCTCTCATCTCCGCCAACTTCTACAACCGTCCGGCGAACAATCTCTCCATCATCGGCGTGACCGGCACCTCGGGGAAGACAACCACGACAAAGATGATCGAGTCGATACTCGACGCTTCCGGACAGCCGGTTGGTCTCATCGGTACCATCGAATATCGCGCCGGCGAGGAGCACCTGACCGCCGATCGCACGACGCCCGATGCCGTCGTCCTCCAGCAATGGTTCGCCAAGATGGTCGACGCCGGCGTCCGCCATGCGGTCATGGAGGTGTCATCCCACGCCCTTGCGCTGAAGCGAACGCATGGAATCCGCTTTGCCGCCGCCGTCTTCACGAATCTCTCACAGGACCACCTCGACTTTCATAAAGACTTCGAAGACTACTTTGTTGCCAAGCGAATTCTCTTCGATCAGATCGATCGCTCCCGCAAGACTGCCATTGTCAATATCGACGATGAGTACGGCCGCCGGTTGGCCGGTGAGCTTGACGGCTGCGCCGTGACATTCGGCCGCCAGTCCAACGCGGACATTCATCCTCTCGATGGGTTCGAAATCTCGGTGCGCGGTCTTCATGGCCGTATCGCGACGCCGGCGGGCGAGGTGCGTGTCGAGTCGAAGCTGCTTGGAGCGCCCAACCTCTACAACTGGCTCGGTGCGGTCGGTGCCGCGCTCTCTGTCGGCATCGACACCGCCACGATCGAGGCGGGTATCCGCAATCTCACCGCCGTACGCGGGCGGTTCGAGTACGTCGCGTCAGATGACGGCCCAACGGTGATCGTTGACTATGCCCATAAGCCCGACGCTCTCGAGAAACTGCTGCTTGCTGTCCGCGGCCTTGCCTCCGGCAGGCGTGTCATCGTTCTCTTCGGATGCGGCGGAGATCGTGACAGGGATAAGCGTCCGATGATGGGAGCGATCGCCGCGCGCCTCGCCGATCAGACAATCCTGACGAGCGACAACCCGCGCGGCGAAAAACCGGAAGCCATTCTGGACGACATCGAGCGAGGAATGGCCGGGGCGGCAAACTACACCCGGATCACGGACCGGCGGGAGGCCATCGCGCGGACGATCGCCGAAGCGCTGGACGACGACGTCATCGTCATCGCCGGGAAAGGCCACGAGTCGTATCAGGTCGTGGGTGACCAGGTCCTCCATTTCGACGACCGCGAAGAAGCGGAGAGGGCGTTGGGAACCAGGCACGAAAAAAGAACTTCTAAATCGGTATCAAATTAATGTTGAAATCAGTGATCAAATCATCTTATTATTTAGCACCTCTGGACAGGTGCTCTGTTCCGGCTCCGTCGATTGCTTTCCGTGTGGGTGGATGGTTGGCGATCGCCGGGCAGCTTCGGGGGAAGGGCCGCGATCGGGTTGGCGCGGCGGAGCCGGAAGAGAACACCGGGGTTGCGCGGTCACGCGGTTGTGCGGTCGCGCGGCGGTTGACAATAAGCGCAGCACCGCGAGACCGCGAGACGACGAAACCCCGCAACCGCGCGGCAGGGATGGTGTCATGCACCTGACCTTTCGCCAGCTCGCCGGGATGACCGGTGGAGAACTCGTGCAGGGAGCGGACGTCGCCACCGGTTCCGTCGTCATCGACAGCCGCGAGGTCAGGGCGGATTCCGTCTTCTTCGCCATCAAAGGCGATCGTCTCGACGGTCATCAGTTCCTGTCGCAAGCGCTCGCAACCGCGAGCGGAGCGGTGGTGTCGCAGGTTCCGGAGAATGTCCCGGCCGGTAAGGGGATCGTCCGCGTCAACGACACGACGATCGCTCTTCAGAATCTGGCCCGCTCCATTCGCGAGCGTTACCCCTTCACGCTCATCGCCATCACCGGCTCGGCCGGAAAGACGACCACGAAAGAGATGATCGCCACGCTCGCAGGCTCGGAGCGGCGTACGTTCAAGTCGTGGGGCAATTTCAACAACCTCATCGGCTGCCCGCTCTGCATCGACAACACGCCCGACGACGCCGAAGTCGTCGTCAGCGAGATGGGGATGAACCACAAAGGCGAGATCGCCCGGCTGGCTGGTCTCACGCATCCCGACATCGGCGTCTACACAAACGTCGGCCCGGTACATATCGAGTTTTTCGGCACCGTCGAAAAGATCGCCGAAGCGAAGCGCGAGCTGCTCGAGAACGTCAAGCCAGGCGGAACGATCGTCCTCAATGCCGACAACGAATACGTGATGAACATCAGTGGCGGCTTCGGCGGGCGCAAGGTGACCTACGGCATCGACCACGATGCCGGCTTCCGCGGAGTCAACATCCGCGAGCGCGGTCTCCTCGGCACGACGTTCGAAGTCAGTGGCCACCCATTCGAGCTATCGCTTCCCGGCCGCCACAATCTCGAGAATCTTCTAGCAGCCATTGCCACCGCGCGCACCATCGGCATTTCGTGGGAAGGAATCGAACGGGGCGTGCGCGCGCTGAAGCCTGCCTATCATCGCGGCATCATTCTCGACGCCGGCGGCGCAACCATCTACGACGACACGTATAACTCGAATCCTTACGCGCTTGGCCGTGCCTTGGATCTGATGGCTCAGGCCGATGTCGCCGGGCGCCGCATCGCCGTCATCGGCGACATGCTGGAGCTGGGCGACAAGGAGCTCGACTACCACCGCGAAGCCGGCAGGGCCATTCCGAAGAGCGTCGACACCGTCATCGGCGTTGGCAAGCGTTCGCGAGCCTTGCTCGACGGCGCGCGCGAGACAGGATTTGAAAACGGCAGACTTCACCACTTCGACGACGCGCAGAGCGCCGGAGGATTCCTCGAAACATTCATTCGTCCCGGAGATCTCGTACTGATCAAGGCCAGCCGCGGCATCGGCCTCGACCGTATCGTCAACATGCTGGCCAACGTGGAGGGCGCGCACTGATGTTGTACTACCTGTTCACGCTGCGGGACATGTTCTCCGGCTTCAACGTTTTCCGGTACATCACGTTCCGGACGGCGTGGGCGGCGCTCACCGCGCTCATCATCTCCTTTATCTTCGGCCCTTGGCTGATCGAGCGGATGCGCCGCATCAAGGCCGGCCAGTACATTCGCGAGGAAGGTCCGAAGTCGCACCAGATGAAGGCCGGAACGCCGACGATGGGCGGCATCCTGATCAATATCGCCATCGTGATCCCGACCATCCTCTGGGCCGACATCTTCAACCCCTACATCTGGATCGTGCTCTTTGTCACGTTCGCGTACGGCGCCATCGGCTTCGTCGACGATTACCGCAAGCTGGTCAAGAAACAGAACATGGGGCTGACGGCGAAAGAGAAATTCTCGATGCAGATTGGCGTCGCCCTGGCCGCGGGGCTGGCCATCGCCTACCTGCCGTCGATTCACAACAACTACTCGACCGTCCTGACCTTCCCGTTCTTCAAGGCGCTGCACCTGAACCTCGGTTTTCTTTACATCCCGTTCATCATCGTCGTCCTCGTCGGCGCGTCGAACGGCGTGAACCTGACCGACGGGCTCGATGGGCTGGCCATCGGATCGACGCTCATCGTCGCGGTCACCTACACGATCCTCACCTACGCCGCCGGCAACTTCCGCGTGGCGGACTACCTCCGTATCGCCTGGGTGCCGCAAGCCGGTGAGCTGGCGGTTTTTTGCGGGGCAATGGTGGGGGCATCGCTCGGATTCTTATGGTTCAACGCCCATCCCGCCGAGATCTTCATGGGAGACGTCGGCTCGCTGGCACTCGGTGGCGCCATCGGCTGTCTTGCCGTGATGATCAAGCAGGAGATTCTGCTCGGCCTCGTCGGCGGTCTCTTCGTACTCGAAGGGATGTCGGTCGTGCTGCAGGTGGCCTCGTTCAAGTTGACCGGGCGGCGAATCTTCAAGATGTCGCCACTGCACCACCACTTCGAGTTGTCCGGCTGGCGTGAGACGAAGGTCGTGGTCCGGTTCTGGATCATCGCCATCATCTTCGCGATGCTGGCCCTCTCGACGCTCAAATTGCGATGAAGACCCTTGTCATCGGAGCGGGCAAGTCCGGCGTGGCCGCGGCGAATTTTCTCGCCGCCCGCGGCGAAGCGGTGCTGCTCACCGACTCCAACGCCGCGCCTGACCTGCCGTATCCACTCCACGATGCGGTGGCCCGCGCTTTCGGTCATCAGGACGCGGCGTTGGCGGACGGCGTCGGAATGATCGTCCTCAGTCCCGGGGTACCGCGCACGATTCCTCTGCTGCAGCAGGTCGAGGTGACGCCGATTCCGCTGATCGGTGAGATCGAGCTCGCGTATCGCCACATGCCGCAGGGAAGCACGATCGTTGCCGTAACCGGTTCAAACGGCAAATCGACGACCACGGCGCTGATCGGCGAGATCCTGAAGATCGACGGCCGGCAACCGATTGTCGCCGGCAACATCGGCGAGCCGTTCATCGCCGCTCTCGATACCGAACGGCCACGCACCTACGTTCTCGAGCTGTCATCGTTCCAGCTCGAATCGGTCGATACCTTTCGGGCCGATGTCGCGCTGCTTCTGAACGTGACTCCCGACCACATGGATCGCTATCCGACCTTCGACGCCTACGCGGCGGCAAAGTACCGCATCTTTCGCAATCAGGAGCCGCACGACGCCGCCATCGTCAATGCCTCGGATCGCCGCGGCGCGCCGCGCGAATCGAAAGCGCAACTTCGCCGCTTTTCCGCATCGAGACCTGTCGACGAAGGGGCGTTTGCTGATGCTGCTGATCTCGTTCTGCGCCACGACGGAAACGAGCGCCGGATCCCGCGCGCCTCTCTCAAGCTGGAAGGGACCGCCAACGTCGAGAACGCGCTGGCGGCATGGTTGGCCGCGCGTGCCGTCGGCATCGACGATGTGAGCGTGCAGATTGCCTTCGGCTCGTTTGCCGGACTGCCGCATCGCATGGTGCCCGTGCGCGAGCTTGACGGTGTCCGCTGGATCAACGATTCCAAAGGAACCAACGTCGATGCCACCCTCAAGTCGCTGGAGTCGTTCCCTCCGGCCAGCGTCTGGTTGATTCTCGGCGGAAAGGACAAGGCCGGAGAGTTCGAACGGATGCGCAAGCTCGTCTCTGAAAAAACGCGCGCCGTCCTGACCATCGGCGCCGCCGCCGGCCGCATCGCCTCGGCACTCGACGGCGCGGCCACTATCGTTGCCGCGGGCGATATGCAAGGCGCGGTTGCTCACGCATGTGAGCACGCGAAGACCGGCGACATCGTGCTCCTCTCTCCCGCCTGCGCAAGCTTCGACCAGTACCGGAACTTCGAACATCGTGGCGAGCACTTCGAGGAATTGGTAAGGAGTCTTCGATGATGTCGCGCGCCATGGAGTTGCTCGGTTGCAAGGTTGCTGCGTTGCCTGGCAACCGCGAGACCGCGCAGCCGCGGGACCACGAGACCGCCGCATCCAGTAACTCAGCAACTCAGCAACCTGGCAACCCAACACCATGAGCCGCAAACTCACGTACGACACCTATCTCTTCGGCGCGGCGGTGCTGATCGTCCTCATCGGGATGGTGATGATCTATTCGGCCTCGGCGATCATCACGATGCAGAAGGTCGGGTCGGACAATCCCTACTACTTCTTCCTCCGCCAGTTCGTCTGGTTGGTCGCCGGCGGCACGCTCGGTGTGATGCTGATGCACGTCGATTCGGCGCGGCTGCGCGACCGGCGGATCATTTACGCGATCGGCGCGGCCGTCCTCCTGGCGCTGGTCATCGCTCTCTTTCAGCCGCCGATCAACGGTACCCATCGCTGGATCGTTCTGCAGCACTTCCAACTGCAGCCGAGCGAGTTCGCGAAGCCGGCATTGATCCTTTTTCTGGCCTCGTATCTCGCGCGGAAAGAGGAGCGGATCAACGAGCTGACCTCGACGCTGCTGCCGCTCGCCTGTGTCGTCGCGCTCTTCGCGGGGCTCGTTCTGCTCGAGCCCGACTTCGGCACGGCCACCACGCTTGTCCTCGTAGCTGCCGGGATGATTTTCGCCGCCGGGATCTCATGGACGCGTGTAGTTACCTTTGCGCTGATGATCATCCCCGCCGGCGTGCTGCTCATCTTCAGCGCCGCGTACCGGCGCGACCGTCTCTTTACGTTCTTGAACCCCGAGGCCGATCCGCTTGGTAAGGGATTCCAGGCCATGCAGTCGCTGATCGCGCTCGGGACGGGCGGTCTGCGCGGCCTCGGTATCGGCAACGGCCGGCAGAAGCTCTTCTTCCTGCCGGAGCCGCACACCGACTTCATCTTCTCGATCATTGGCGAAGAGCTCGGGTTCATCGGCGCGGCGGCGCTCATCGCCCTTTTCGCGTTTCTGGTCTGGCGCGGCTTCCGCGTAACGAGGCTCAGCCAGAATCGCTTCGACTTCTACGCGGCGCTTGGCTTCACGCTGTTGATCGGCATCCAGGCGCTGATCAACGTCAGTGTCGCGCTCTGCCTTCTGCCGACCAAGGGGCTGCCGCTGCCGCTTGTCAGCTACGGCGGCTCATCGTTGATCACGAGTCTCATCGCGGTCGGCGTCTTGTTGAACTTATCGCAGCAATCAGGTTGAGGAATCAAATCGATGCGCGTGCAGGGTGGGGGGGAGACGCTGATGATCGCCGGGGGTGGGACGGGGGGACATATCTACCCCGCCATCGCCGTCGCGCAGGAGTGGATCGCGCGTAATTCCATGCGGCGCGTCATCTTCGTCGGGACCGAGCGTGGACTGGAGACGACCATCGTCCCGAAGGCCGGCTTTCCGCTCGAGCTGATCTCTGTCGGCGGACTGAAGGGGAAGGGGATCGGCGACACGATCAAGAGCCTCAGCCGGCTTCCGGTGGGATTCGCGCAGGCCTTCACGATCGTCGGCCGGCACAGGCCGAATGTCGTCTTCGGTGTCGGCGGCTACTCCTCGGGGCCGGTGCTCGTGGCCGCGAAATTGCGCGGGGTGCCGACGGCGATTCATGAGTCGAACGCGTTTCCAGGTCTGACGAACCGCGTTCTCGCGCGCTTCGTGACCGCCGCCGCGGTCGCTTTCGAAACCGCGGCGCAGCGGATGAAACGCGCCGACGCTGTCCTCACCGGCAATCCGATCCGCGAGGAGTTCTTCTCTGTCAGCCGGCAGCAGGCTCCAGGCACTCACGCACGCAAGCGTGTGTTGATTTTCGGCGGCTCACAAGGCTCGCGCACGATCAACGACGCCATGATCGGCGCCTTGCTATTCATGGCGCCGCTACGAGACCGAATCGAAATCGTCCATCAGACCGGTCCGAACGAACTGCCGAAGATGCAGCAGGCGTATCGCGCATCGGCATTTGCGGACGCGCGCGTGGTGGCATACCTCGATCCGATGGTCGGCGAAATCGCCGCTGCGGATCTCATCGTCTCGCGCTCCGGCTCGATGACCGTCGGCGAGCTGGCCGCCGTTGGCCGCGCGGCGATTCTCATTCCGTTTGCGGCGGCAACGGACAACCATCAGGAACTGAATGCCCGCGCCGTCGAGCTGGCCGGCGGCGCCATGGTCATCACCGAACGTGAGTTGTCACCGGAGAGATTGGGGTTCGCCATCACCGAAATCGTGAGCGATTCCGATCGAACGGCGCGGATGGGAACGGCCGCGCGGACCCTCGCGGCACCCGAGGCCACGAAAAAGATCGTCGATTTACTCGAAAAAATAGAGCGAAGCGAATAAAATTGTTTATTAGCAATCCACTAACTGAGATGAATTTAGACAAGATTAAGAACATTCATTTCGTCGGCATTGGCGGAATCGGAATGAGTGGCATTGCAGAGATCCTGACCGGTCGAGGCATGGCCGTCTCCGGCTGCGACCTCAAACACTCCTCGGCCACCACCCTTCTGGCCGGCCGAGGAGTTGATGTCCGCTTCGGGCACGACCCCGCTCATCTGGCCGGCGTTGACACGGTTGTCGTCACCGCGGCGGTAAAGGGGGCCAACGTCGAGGTCGATGCCGCACGCGAGCGTGGAATCGAGATCGTCCGGCGCAAGGACCTTCTCGCGGCGATCGTCGATGAAAAGCGCGCGGTCGGCGTTTCCGGCACGCACGGCAAGACCACCACGTCAGCGATGATCGCCACGGTTCTCGAGGAAGCGGGGCTCGATCCGACCGTCATCGTAGGCGGCATGCTTGCCAACTTCGCCTCGAACGCGAAAGAGGGAAAGGGCGACGTGATCGTCGTCGAGGCCGATGAGTACGACCGGACCTTTCATGAGCTTCATCCCGAGATCGCCGTCATCACGAATATCGAGGCTGATCACCTCGAGTATTACGGCAGCTTCGAGAACATCGTCGAGGCCTTCCGCATCTTCACGGAGAATGTACGGCTCGGGGGCGCGATCATCGGCTGCGTTGACGATCCGGCGGTCGCTGCGCTGTTGGATCGCCGCGGCCGCGATGCCGGTCCCCGAATCATTCGCTACGGCCTCGGAGAAGGTGCCGATCTAACCGCGCGCAACCTCGAGTTTCACGAGCGAGGTGCATCTTTCGACGTTGACGGCATCGGCTTCTTCAAACTCTTCGTTCCGGGTCAGCACAACGTGCGCAATGCGCTGGCGGCCATTGTCGTCGCGCGGGAACTTGGCGTGAGTGCCCAAGCGACCGCTGCCGGCGTGGCGAAGTTCCTCGGCGTCGATCGCCGGTTCCAGATCCTCGGCGATTACAACGGTGCCCTGGTCGTCGACGATTACGCCCATCACCCCACCGAGATCCGTGCCACGCTCGACGCCGCTCGCAGCGGCTATCCGAGCCGCCGTGTCGTCGCGCTATTTCAGCCGCATCTGTACTCGCGTACCCGCGACTTCGCGCGCGAGTTCGGCCAGTCGTTGCGCGGCGCGGACGTTGCCCTCGTCGCCCCGATCTACGCCGCGCGGGAAACGCCGATCGAGGGGATCTCGTCACGGATGATTGCCGATTCGGCGGCTGGAATCGAATTCCTCGATCGCAGCCATATCGAGATCGTCAATGAGCTGCGGCGCCGGCTGCAGCCGAACGATGTCTTCATTGCCATGGGCGCCGGCGACGTCCACGAGATCGCCGAGGAGCTCGTGCGTGGCGGTGGTGAGGGGAGAAGCTGATGTCGGCCGGTTACGACAGCACCTCGCCGCGCTTCTTCCGTCCGGCAGATGTCGCGCGGATTCGCCGCAATCAGCGCCGTATCCAGTTTCAGCGCATGGCCTCGATCAGTGGTAAGGCTGCCGTCGTCATCGGTATCGTCGCTGCCTCGTTCCTGGTGTATCGGCAGACGCAGGGCGACGCACGCTTCGCGGTGAAGACGATCGAGATCGACGGCTCAACGCACACCTCGCGCGCGGCGATTGATGCCATCACGCGCCAATACATCGGCGCCAACCTCTTCCGCATCGACATCGCCCGCCTCCAGGCGGATCTTCGCCGCCTGGGATGGGTGAAGCGGATCGAGGCAGAGAAAAAACTTCCGGATACGCTGCGCATTCGCATCGTCGAGCGCACGCCCGTGGCGCTGGCCGCCGTCGATGGCCGGATCTCCTATGTCGACGAAAGCGGAGTGCCGTTTGCGGAGCTTTCTCCGGCCGTTGGCGATGTTGATCTGCCATTGATCACCAACGCCGCCGGCGACGAGCTGGTACGCAGCGTCGCCCTTCTACGCGATCTTCGCATGCGCGACCCGCAGATCTATTCGCGCATCTCGGAAGTGAAGCCGGTCGCGCCCAACGGCTTCGCCCTTTTCGACCGAGAACTCGGCGCATTCGTCTACACGGAAGAAGGCGATCTCTCCGCCAAGTGGCGGGACCTCTACGCCGTCGCGCGCGCGGAGCACCTCGGCATCCACGACATCGAATATGTCGATCTCCGGTTTGCCGGCCGCATCGTCGTCAAACCGGTTCACCCGGCGGTCCTCCCGCCGTTGACACACCCGCAAGTGATTCCAACGCAGATTACGAATTAGTCAGTCAGGAGACAGCGAATGCCGAAGACCGAGGAAAAATACATCGTCGCGCTCGACATCGGGACTTCCAAAGTGTGCGTGCTGGTAGGGGAAGTGACCGACCGCGGCCAGATTGAAATCATCGGAAAGGGCACGTCACCGATGAAGGGCACCCGGCGTGGCAACATCATCAACCTCGATCAGGCGATCGAGGCGGTGAAGAAAGCCGTTGACGAAGCCGAGGTCATGGCGGGGTTGCAGATCGAATCGGTGTACGTCGGCGTGGCCGGCGATCACATTCGCTCCGTCAACTCGCGCGGCGTCGTCTCCGTCACCGGCAAACATCGCGAGATTTCGCGCGAAGACATCGACCGCGTCATCGAGGCGTCGAAGTCGATCAACGTGCCGGCCGAGCTGGAGTTGCTGCACGTCATCCCGCGCGAGTTCGTTGTCGATGGCCAGGACGGTATCCACGATCCGCTCGGAATGACGGCCGGGAGGCTGGAGGCGAACGTTCACATCGTCACCGGCGCCCGAACGCACAATCAGAATGTGCTGACCGCGGTGAACAAAGCGGGCATCGCCGTGCAGGAGCTTGTGCTCGAACAGCTAGCCGCGGCCGAAGCCGTGCTGACGCAGGACGAGCGCGAGATGGGAGTCCTGCTGATGGATCTCGGCGCGGGCACGACCGACTATGCGGTCTTCCTCGAAGGCAACGTCGTGCACACGAATGTGCTGCCCGTCGGAGCCGGACACTTCACCAGCGACATCTCGGTGGTGCTGCGGACGCCGATGGAAGACGCGGAGCGGATCAAGAAGCGCTACGGCTGCGCGCTCGGCTCGCTGGTGACGGAAGACGACCCGATCGAAGTGCCGACCGTCGGCGGCCGTGCTCCGAAAATCCTTTCCAAGCACGAGCTCACGAACATTCTCGAGCCGCGCGCGGCGGAGATTGCCAAGCTCGTCTACCGCGATATCGAGAAGGTCGGTCTCGACAAAGAGATCCGCAGCGGCGTGGTTGTGGTCGGAGGCGGCGCCGAGATGGACGGGATGGTGGAAATGGTCGAGCAGGTGTTCGATCAGCAGGCTCGGAAGGGAATGCCGCGCGGTCTCAGCGGTCTCTCCGACACCGTGGCCGGACCGGAGTGGGCGGCGGCGGCGGGCCTGCTGCTTTGGGGATTCCGCGATCGCGCCCGGGTGCGGAAACGCCCCCGGCGTGGGTTCGCGCGGATCGCCGAAGGATTCAAGTCTCTTTTCACGCAGACCTAGCACTTCGAAATATTGTTTGAATGCGTCATAAAAAATGATTACTCTTCCTGGAGACGGTAAATGATCACATTCGACGAAAAACCTGGTGGCGGGTTGGCGGTGATGCTCGATGAGGAGCAGCTCGGAGCCAGAATCAAAGTCATCGGCGTGGGCGGTGGTGGCGGCAATGCGGTCAACCGGATGATTCAGGCCGGCATCAAGGGCATCGAGTTCATGGTTGCGAACACCGATGTCCAGGCGATGCGAAACTCGCTTGCGCCTGTGAAGCTGCAGATCGGCGGCAAGCTCACCAAGGGCCTCGGCGCCGGTGCAAATCCCGAGATCGGCAAACAGGCCGCGCTCGAGGACACCGATCGGATTCTCGAGGCGCTCTCGGGCGCCGACATGATCTTCATCACCACCGGCATGGGAGGCGGCACCGGCACCGGCGCGGCGCCGATCATCGCGTCGCTGGCCGCCGAACTGGGTGCGCTGACGGTGGCTGTGGTCACAAAGCCATTCGGCTTCGAAGGGAAGCGCCGCCGCATTCAGGCGGAGCAGGGCATCCGTTCGCTGCGGGAGACGGTTGACACGCTGATCACCATCCCGAACGAGCGCCTGCTCAACTTCGTCGAGCGGGCAACATCGCTCAACGAAGCCTTCACGATCGCGGACGACATCCTTCGTCAGGCCGTGCAGGGCATCTCGGATCTCATCACGGTGCCGGGCGAGATCAACCTCGACTTCGCCGACGTGAAAACGATCATGCACGGGATGGGGATGGCGCTCATGGGTACGGGCGTCAGCTCGGGCGAGCACCGCGCTGTCGAAGCGGCACAGCGGGCAATCTCCTCGCCGCTGCTCGAAGAGGCGTCGATCGAAGGGGCGAAGGGCGTCCTGATCAACATTACGGGCGGCTCCGACATGACGCTGTTCGAAGTGCACGAGGCGGCCTCGATTATCCAGGAAGCCGCGGACGAAGAGGCGAACATCATCTTCGGTACGGTGATCGATCCGAGGATGAAGGACGAGATCAAAGTAACGGTCATTGCCACCGGCTTCGACTCCGCGACCAAGGGATTCCTGAATACGCGTGGGGAGCAGCTCTCATCCGGCAACGCACGCGCCGCATCGGGTGCTACGCACGCGCCGTTCCGGCCGTTCGCGCCGAAAGAGATCGCCGCGCAGCATGAGGTGACTCCGGAAGTGGCCACACCACCGCAGGTGGGCGCGGAGGGAGAGATCTACGATCCGCCCTTTTTTCGGAAAGGATTCGGCCGTCCCGACGGCTCCGGAGGTTTCGGGCCGATGGCGTCGAGCGATTTCGGCAATGACCTCGATATTCCGACGGTGATCCGCAACTTGAGCGACTAGCGTTTCCCGACGCGGCGCGCCCCTCCTGCGCGCCGTACGCGATCCAGGGGAGAGGGACCCGGGATCAACTGCTCCGTGACGGGGCGCGGTTCTTCCACCGCGTCCCGTTCTTTTGATTTACGGACAAAAAAAACGACCGCCGGTTTCCCGGCGGCCGCTCGTTACTTTCGATGATTATGTCAGGGCTGTGGCTTCTGTTGCGCGATCTCTCCCTCGATCTTCGCGAGGCGCTCGGTGAGTGCCTTGTTCTCGGCGGTGAGCTTCTGCACGGCCATCCAGAGTGCCATCTGCACTTCCTGGCCATCGATGTGCTTGTCGTCGCCACGTGCGAAGATCTGGTGGAAGTCTTCGGCGATGAGTCCGAGCCTGTCCTTCGGCCCGTTGTTCCTGAAGTCATACGTCACGACCGGGACTGATTCGATCTTGGCAAGGATGTCCGGGACGTCGATCGGCTCGATGTTTTCCTTGAACGTGCGGGAGGAGGCGACGGTGAACTGCGTGGCACCGGCGTTGACGCTCGACGTGGTGGCGCCGTTGGCGATCACGAGTTGCGACCCGGGGCTTCCCGTGCCGATTCCAACCTTTCCGGTGGCATCGACGGTGACGCGGTCAGTCGTGCCACCTGTCTTGAGACGAAGAGTTCCTGCACTCTGCAGTGCCAAGCCGGCTCCGGACTCGTTTACGATCCATGCGCCATTGTCCGTTGTCGGATACGTGATGCCCGGCATGCGGATGGCGCCGTTGACGTCCATTTTCGCGTTGGAGTTCGGGCTGGCAGTGCCGACGCCGACCGCGCCGCTTGCGCTGATGTCAATCGAGCTCGTCGGCGCGCCCGGACGGATGCGCAGCGGAAGGCGCGAGCCGCCGGTCACGTCGCGAACGAACCAGTTGGCCTCGTTCCCGCCGATGTCCCACGTCTGCGCGGTAAAGCCGCCGGAAGTGTTCTGCTCCTGCCGAATGGCCGGCGTGTCGCCGGTGGCGATGTGAACGTCGAGCACCGGGGTGGCGGTCCGTAAGCCAAGTCTTCCGGTTGAATCGACGAAAATCGAGTTGTTCGGCGAGCTGCCGGTGATCGTGAATGGCACCGTCGCAGCGGTGAGGTCCTCGATGGAGAACTTATTCGCGCCGCCGCTGGCGCTGTCATTCGCCGTGAGCTGCCAGTTGTGGTTCGCAAAACCGGTGGAAGTGCTCGTGTCATCGAAATGAATGCGGGTGTTGTTCTCCTTGAGCCGGACCGTGTCGAAGCCGAAACTCTCGTTGACGACGCAGTCGAGACCGACGCATTGGCTGCCCTGCACGATCTGATCGTCAGCGACGACGACGTCCAGCGGCTTGATGACCTTCGGCATGGACTGCGCCGACGTCGTGCCGGACGCGGGTGCGGCACCCTGCGACTGCGGTGTCCTCGCCGTTGGCTCTTCGAGGTCTGGCGAAACGAAGGCGCCGTTCAAAACGAGCAGGCTACCCGACTGCACGAGCGCGTTGGCGTTGAGACCAGCAGCGGCCTGGATCCGTCCGGCCGCGTCGTCATCACCGGCTTCGCGGGCATCGGCGAGCTGCTTCCTCACCTCGGCGGAGATGCGCGGAACGATGCGCAGCTCATAGGTGTATGGGCCGTCGGTGAGCCGTCCGCCGAGGTCCTGAAGCCGGAACGAGGGTGTCACGCCGGACGTGAACTCTTTGTGGAAGACCGCCCCATTCGGTGCCACCACCGTGAGAATGATCCGTTCACGGTCGACCGTCGTCATCCATTGGACGCTCGACGCCGACGCAGACGGATGTGCGATCGGTTCGGGACTACTCGATAGCGCGAAGGAAAGGGTTGGAAGCAGAAGCAGACAGGTGAGAGAGAGCAGAACATACCTAGAGATAGACCGGGCTTGCATCATGTCGATTCCTCCTCCTAAAACCTAAAACCACGCACGTTCGCCGTGCGTGGAAGCCGATGATGGTGGACGCGTATCAGTAACTTACGCCATCGGAGGCGATACTACTACGCAAAAATGGAAAGTGACCCAACGGCGGTTAAGGAAAACTTGCTATTTTCGATCGTTTTGGACCTTTGCTACTCCCATTCGATCGTGCTGGGAGGCTTCGACGAGATGTCATAAACGACCCGGTTGATGCCGCGAACCTCGTTCACGATTCGCCGGCTGATGAGGTCGAGGAGGTCGTGCGGCATGCGGTACCAATCGGCGGTCATGAAGTCCGTGGTCGCTACCGCGCGGACGGCGACCACGTTCTCGTACGTTCGCTCGTCGCCCATCACTCCCACGCTGCGGACCGGCAGCAGCACGGCGAACGCCTGGGCGATCTCGCGGTAGAGGCCGGCGCGGCGGATCTCATCGATCACGATCTCGTCGGCGTTCTGCAGGATCTCGACGCGCGCGGCGGTTACCTCGCCGAGGATGCGGACCGCCAGCCCCGGGCCGGGGAAAGGATGCCGCCAGACGAATTCCTCTTCGAGCCCGAACTCGATACCCAACTGGCGAACCTCGTCTTTGAACAATTCGCGCACCGGCTCGATGAGCTTGAGCCCCATCTTCTCAGGCAGGCCACCGACGTTGTGGTGAGTCTTGATCACCGCCGAAGGACCCTTGATGGAAACGGACTCGATCACGTCGGGATAGAGCGTTCCCTGCACAAGGAACTCGGCACCGGCGATTCGTTTCGCTTCCTCTTCGAAGATGGCGATGAACTCGTTGCCGATCATCTTCCGCTTCGTCTCGGGGTCTTCGATGCCGGCGAGCTTGTCGTAGAAACGCTGGCGTCCGTCGACCGCGACGACGTGCATGCCGAGACCTTCGGAGAGCCGTGACATCACCTGTACCGCTTCGTTTTTCCGCAGCACGCCGTTGTCGACGAAGATGGCGGTGAGCTGATCGCCGATGGCTTCCGCGACCAGCACCGCGGCGACCGAGGAATCGACGCCGCCGCTGACGGCCGCGATCACTTTTCGATCCCCGACGGTGGCACGGATCTCCTCGACCTTTCGCTTGCGGTAGTCGCCGAGATCCCACGACGGCGTGCAGTGGACGATGTCGAAGAGGAAGTTGCGGATGATGGCTGTTCCGGCCTCGCTGTGCGTCACTTCCGGATGGAACTGGATTCCGAAGCATTGCCGTGCAGCGCTTTCAAACGCGGCGATCGGCGCATTGGTCGACGACGCCGTCGTGCGGAAGCCCGCCGGCTGCCGCAGGATATTGTCGCCGTGACTTGCCCACACCCGCTGGTGCGCGGGCGTGTCCGCGAAGAGTGGCGAATCGCTTGCGCTGACATCGATCTCAGCGCGGCCGTACTCACGCTCCGATGACGCCTCAACCTTTCCGTCGAGAAGATAGGCCGTGAGCTGCATCCCGTAGCAGATCCCGAGGATCGGCACGCCGAGCTCGAAGATTTCCCTGGAGCAGATCGGCGCGGCCTCGGCGTAGACGGACTGTGGCCCTCCGGACAGGACGATGGCCTTCGGCGCGAGCGCGCGGATCTTGTCGACGCTGGTATCGAAGGGATAGACGACGGAGTAAACCCGCTGTTCCCGGATCCGGCGGGCGATGAGCTGCGTGTATTGCGATCCGAAATCGAGAACGAGGACGGTTTCAGACACTACAGAAGGTTCCGCAGTTCTTTGCCTGGCTTGAAGCGGATCGTGTTTCCGGGCGGGATCTTCACTTCGACGCCGGTCTTGGGGTTCCGGCCGATCCCTTTCTTCCGCTGCTTGACCTGAAAAACACCGAATCCGCGTAGTTCGATGCGTTGTCCGCGCGCGAGCGCGTTGCGAAGTCCTTCGATCACCGTGTCGACCGCCTGGGCCGCCTTCACGCGCGAAATTTCGGACACTTCCGCGACCTTGTTGACGATGTCGGCTTTGATCATGCGCGGATTATAACCTCTTCTGAATGAGCGACTCGCAGCGACATCGGATCGATACCTGGCTGAAACACGTCTGCCTGTTCAAACACCGCGTCGATGCCACCGAGGCGTGCCGAGGCGGGCACGTCAAAGTCAACGGACAGCGGGTCAAACCGGCCTCTCCTGTGCGCGAGAATGATGTGATCGAGTTCTACGCCGGCGAGACCTTTCGCCGCGTCGTGGTCAAGTCAGTCCCGGCGGCACAGCAATCGAAAGAGCTTGCGCGAACGATGTACCTGGACGAGACGCCGGTTCAGGAGAGAGTCGACATCGTCACCGCCATCTTCCGCGAGCGTGGCAGCGGCCGGCCCACGAAGAGGGAGCGGCGGGAGATGGAGAAGTGGCGCGGCTGAGTTAGTGCCCCAGATTCGGGTTCGATCCCGCCGGTGCCGCCGGTGCTTTCTTCACCTGACCGGGAATCGGGGCCTGACCTTCCTTGATGGCCTCGAGCGTGTCGGGGTTGGAGAGGTCGAGACGGGCGTTCATCACCTGTTCCCGGAAGCGCGATTCGTACAGCAGCTTGGCCAGCGGCGCGGCATCGACGCCGCCGTGGCCTCCGTGCTCGACGAAGACGACGACGACCATCTGCGGATTGTCTTTCGGCCCATACGACGCAAACCATGCGTGGTCTTTGTACTTGTACGGCAGCCCCTCGGTCTTGACCCAGCCGTGCTGTGCGATGACCTGAACGGTGCCCGTCTTGCCGGAGATGTCCAGGCCAGCGATGCGGGCGTTGCCGCCCGTGCCGCCCTCTTCGTTGACGACTTTCCAGAGGCCGAGCTTCACCGTTTCGAGTGCTTTCGGCGCGAGAGTTACTTTGTGTAAGACCTCGCTGGCGACCTTCAACCGCTCGACGCGTCCGTCGGGATTGACCTTCTCGATCATCTTGACAACGTGCGGGCGGTACACCGTTCCGCCATTGGAGATGGCGGCCATCATGTTGGCCACCTGCAGCGGCGTCACGAGGAGAGGACCCTGGCCGATGGCGACCGAGATCGTCTCGGACGGATACCACTTGCGATGCTGCTTGACGTTCGCCCATTGCGTCGACGGAACCAGACCCGGCTTCTCCCCGTCGAGGTCGATCCTGGAGACCTCGCCGAACGTCAGCTTGTGCGCGTATTCTGCGATCCTGTCGACGCCGAGCCGCGCGCCGACGTTGAAGAAGAACATGTCGCACGACACTTTGAGGGCGTTGGCCACGCTGACGTCGCCATGACCGTTCTTGTTGTAGCAGCGGAAGCGGCGGCCGAAGAAGACGCCGCTGCCACTGCAGAAGAAGGACGTCGATGTATCGATCGCTCCTTCCGACAAGCCGGCCGTAGCCATGACCGCTTTGAAGATTGATCCCGGCGAGTAGAGCCCCTGGATGGCGCGATTCAACTCGACCTTGAACGGGTTTGAAGCGATCGTCCGCCAGACGTCGGGGGTGAACCGGCGCGAGTAGACATTCGGGTTAAAAGCTGGCGACGAGACCATCGCCAGAACTTCCCCGTTCCGCGGGTCGAGGGCGACGGCGGAGCCGACGAATTCATTTTCGATGAAGTACTGCTCGGCGCGGCGCTGCAGGTCGAAGTCGATGGTGAGGTAGACGTTGTCGCCGGCCACCGGTTCCTTACGCGCGGGACGATATTCGGCGAGACGGCGGCCATGGCTGTCGTACTCCCAGTACTGCGCGCCGTCGCGGCCGCGGAGGTACTCGTCGTACATCATCTCCACGCCGCGCTTGCCGAGAAGGTCGCCGGACTTCAGGTCTTTATGCGCGGTCAGATCCTTTTCGCTGGCCTCCCCGATGAATCCCATGATGTGGGCCGCCATCGTCGCGTACGGATAGTTGCGGCGCTGGACCGGCTCGACGTCCAGCTCGGGAAAGGCAACCGCCTGCGCCTGGATCGAGGCCACCTGAGGCATCGACAGATCTTCGGCGATGGGGATGGGGCGGGCGTTGGGGATTGCCTTACCTTTCTCGAAGCGCGCTTCGATTTCCTGCGGCTGCACGCCGAGGACCTGGGCGAGAAACACGATCACCTTCTGACGATGCGTCGGGTCGAGCTTGAGTATCGGACGCATGAGCACGCGGTCGAGGCTCAGCGTGTAGGCGGGCTGGTTGTCGGCCAGGATCTTCTGTCCGCTCCGGTCGAGGATCAGGCCGCGCTTGGCCGGCAGGACGATCTCCCGAAGCGCGTTCGCTTCGGAGAGGTTCCGATACTTCTCCGCCTGTACTCCCTGGACGAACCAGAACGCGCCCGCCAGGAAAACGAAGACGATGACGATCGCCCACAGAAGAGCGTTGATGCGGAACGTCAGGAACTTCTGGTCATCTCGGTAGACGCGCATTTGAAGTCAGAAGGCAGAAGGCAGAAGGCAGAAGTGATGGAAAGTCAGAAAGCAGAAAGCAGAAAGCAGAAGGCAGAAGTGATGGAAAGTCAGAAGGCAGAAGGCAGAAGTGAATTAGCAAATTCTCTGCCTTCTGTTTTCTGCCTTCCGCTTTCTGTCTTTCACTTCTGCTTTCTGCTTTCTGCCTTCTGCCTTCCGAAGATCACCACCCCGCCGGTCGGCGCGTCGCTTCGATCGGCTCTTCGCGCAGGAACAGCGTCAGGAGGAGATAAACGATCATCCCGAACAGGCAGGTGAAGATCGTCTTCACGATCATCCCCTGTTCGAACATCTCGACTTTCTGCTTCAACAGGATGTTCACCAGGATGTAGATCACCAGCTCGTTCACGATCACCGCGCCGATCAGGCAGGCGCCGAACGCCAGCGTGCCGCGCAGCACCAGCCGGGCGTTGATGTATGCGACCGCGTACGCGCAGACGGTGAGGGCGAAGGCATGGAGACCGAACATCGCTCCGGAATACGCATCCTGCACCAGGCCTGCGATCACGCCGGCGATGATGGCGCCCAGGACGTTCCCGCCCATCGAGTAGTAGACGACGAGGATGACGTACGGATTGAAGAACGCCAGCGCGTTCGGGAAGAAGCTGTCCAGCAGCGAGTGAAGGGTCAGGGCGATCAACAGCCCCACGGCGAATCGAAGCCACCTCAAGGCGCGTACCTCACGACGTCATTGGGAACTTTGCGTGTATGCAGGATGATCACTTCCTCGAGCGAGCCGAAGTCGACGGACGGCCGCACGGCGATGGTTTTGAACAGATCCTGCCCCTTCTCGGCCTTCGTCACCACGCCGACCGGAATGCCTTTCGGATAGATGCCGTCGATCCCGGCTGTCATGACGACATCGCCCTCACGGACATCCGCGAGGGAGGGGATGTCGTACAACTGGGCGCCGATGCCGCCGTCGCCACGGAGCACCCCCTGGCGTCGCGTCCGGTCGACCAGAACGCCGACCGACGAGTTGCCGTCCGTGACCAGTTGTACCTTGGCCATGTCCTTCGTCGTCAGGACGACGCGGCCGATGAGCCCGTTGGCGTTAACCACGGCGTCGTTGACCTCGATGCCGTTGTTTGAGCCGCGGTCGAGGATGATCGACTTGAAGCGGCTCGACGTGTCGAGCATGACCGGCTCGGCCATCGTCGTGGGCATGGTGAATTCCTCGGAGTAACCCATGAGGCTGCGCAGCCGGCGCAGATCGCCTTCCGACTGGCGGAGCCGGAGGTTCTCGGTCGTGAGCTGGTCGAGCTGCCGGTGGAGTTGCAGGTTCTCGGCCACCGAACGCCGCATGTCGAGATAGCCGTGATAGACGTCCGACAGCGACTGCCCGACCCAGTTGACGGTCTTGGGGACGGGCGCGAAGAGGATCATCACGCTGCGCTCGAACATCGTCCGCGTCTCGCCGATGTAGCGAGTCTGCGAGCTGCGGCTCATCACAAAGAAGAGCACCGCCAGAACGATGATGAATACCAGCGTCGGGCGCCGAGGGATGACATCAGCGGGTGCGGCCATGGTTTGAGCGCGTGTTGAGCAGGTTTTGAGCCATGTTGTCAGGGACGAGGGAGTCGGGGGTCGGGGGTCGGGAGTCGGGAGTCGGAATTGGTTTTGCGACCCCCGACTCCCGACCCCCGACCCCCTATTCGATCGAGATCTTACGCAAGAGGTTGAAGTCCGTCAGCATCTGTCCCGTTCCGAGGGCGACGCAGGCCAGGGGATCCTCCGCGAGCGTGACCGGCAGTCCCGTTTCCTCGCGGAGGCGCTTGTCGAGGTTCTTCAGCATCGAGCCGCCGCCGGCGATGATGATGCCCTTGTCCATGATGTCCGCCGACAGCTCGGGCGGCGTGCGCTCGAGAGCCACACGCACTGCCTCGACGATCGTGGCCACCGTCTCGGAGAGCGCCTCGCGGATCTCCTCGTCGCTGACGACGAGAGTTTTCGGGACCCCTTCGACGAGATCGCGGCCCTTGATCTCCATGGTCATCTCTTCATCGAGCGGGAAGGCGGAGCCGATCTCTATCTTGATCTGCTCGGCCGTGCGCTCGCCGATGAGGAGGTTGTACTTGCGCTTGATGTACTGAATGATCGCGTCGTCCATCTCGTTGCCGGCTACGCGCACCGAGCGCGAATAGACGATGCCGGCCAGCGAGATCACGGCGACGTCCGTGGTGCCGCCGCCGATGTCGACGATCATGTTGCCGGTCGGGTCGGTGATCGGCAGCCCCGCTCCGATGGCAGCCGCCATCGCCTGTTCGATCAGATAGACCTCGGTGGCCCCCGCGCGCAACGCCGAGTCTTTCACGGCCCGCTTTTCGACCTGGGTAATCTCGGAAGGGACTGAGATCACGATGCGCGGCTTCACCAGAAAGCGCCGTCCGTGGGCCTTCTCGATGAAGTACTTGATCATCTTCTCCGTGACTTCGAAGTCGGCGATGACGCCGTCCTTCATCGGCCGGATGGCCACGATGTTCCCCGGCGTGCGGCCGAGCATTTCCTTCGCTTCCTTGCCGACCGCTTCGACGTTGTTGTTGATCTTGTTGACCGCGACGATCGACGGCTCGCGGACGACGATGCCTTTGTTCTTGGCGTAGACGAGCGTGTTCGCTGTCCCGAGATCGATCGCCAGATCGTTCGAGAACATCGAAAGCAGTGATTTGAGAGCCATGTTTCTAAGAGTTGTCCTTTACTGACGTTATCGGAGTTGCCGCGGTGCAAGAGAGCTGCCCTGAGATCGGGGGTCGGGGGTCGGGGGTCGGAGATTGGAGACGAGGTGGGGACGGTATCTCCGACTCCCGACTCCCGGCTCCCGGCTCCCGCTACCTCTATTCTTCCACGAGCACCGTCTCCGAAAGCGTAGTTTGTTTGCCTGCCGAGTTGATCGCTTTCACCGAGACCAGGTTACGGCCGATCTTGTTGAAGCTGACCAGCTTCTTGAAACGGCCGCTGGCGTCGACGTCGGCTTCCTCATCGTTGATCAGAACGGTCGCTCCCGGGTCGGTCGTCCCTTCGATCATGTAGAACGGTCCGCCGATCGGATAAGGGCGCTTGAGTTGCAGCGCCGGTGCCGGAGACGACGGTGCAATCCCCTCGTGGCCTCCGCCGTTGACGCGGAAGCGCCGGAAGGCCGAGAACGGTCCGGTCTCGCCGTCCGGCCCGGTCGACGCCACCCGCCAGTAGAACGCCCCTTCCGCCGTCACGCGGGCGGAGGCGGTCGTCTTTTGCCGTCTGGAATTGATTTCGAGCGAAGTGAAAAGGCGCGAATGGGAAACTTCGAGCACGTAGCCGCTCGCACCCGCGGTCGCTTCCCAGGAGAATTCGACGCGCGAGTCGCTGGTGACGAGGAAGACCTGATTGTCGGCGGGCGTCAGCAGCGCCGCCGGCATGAGCAGTTTTTTTACCGGAGAGAGTGATCCCTCGGGTGTTGCGGTGAGCTTCTCACCGACCGCGATCTTCACGGCCGCGCCGCCGTCCGACGGGACCACGGATGCCGATCCCTTTTCGGACACGACGGCCGTTGCTTTCTGTGCATTGACGCCGACCTGCGTGGTCGACTCGGAATCGACGGTGATCTGGCTGCCGGGAGTGCGGACGCTCGAGGCATTGTCCGTCGTCGCCACTTCCACCGAGCCGATCTGCATCTGTACGGAGTTGTTCTTGCGGCTGGTCGAAGCGTTGAACTGCGAGTAGATCTCCAGGAGCGCGTTGGAGCCGATGGTGTACAGCGAGCCATTGGAGAAGATCAGCTCCGCCGACGCTCCGCTGCCAGTCTTCACCCAATCGCCGTTGAACAGAGGCGTGCGGGTCTCGGCGGCGGTCCAATCGCTCGTCGACGATTTCTGATATTGCACGTCGCCTTCGACCGTGAGGAACTGGGCATCGTTCTCCGCGCCCCCCTTTCCGCTCAGGGCGGCCCGGCTGAACGTCTGCGACTCGACCGCCGCGCTCTCCGCTTCGGTGTACTTGCCGCCGGCCAGCAACGTGCCGGCCTCGTCGAGCTTGTGCTGGGCGCGGTCAAAGTCGCCGCGATGGCTGGGGAAGTCTTTCGAGGCGGCCAGCGTGTTCAGTGCCTGCCGCGCTTCGGCGATCGCTGATTCCGCCATGCTGCGCGGATTCCGCTTCTGGTTCGTGAAGTACCACCACCCGCCGGCGCCGAGGAGGATGAGGAGAATGACGATGCCGATCTTCTTGAGGCGATCGATCGAGACGAGATACCAATCGATGTCAACGCCGGCTGGCTTCTTCTTCTTGGCCATCGAACGAGAGCGACTTTATAGCATGGCGGTCCGAATCGCCGCGCTTGCCAGAGCCGCCGGTTTGCTCCGGGAGGCGGGAATAGCTACACTGCCCCGTTTTTTACGGATTTTCGCGATCGCCCGGCTCCCCGAGTCCCGCGCCGCGGTTGCCATCCAATCAAGTCAAGACAGAGGTTTCGTCCAAATGCTCAAGTTGATGCGCGATAGCTTTCAGCACCTCAAATGGATCCTGGTCGCCATTGTTGCGATCTTCATCCTCTTCATCTTCGTCGACTGGGGCGCCGGCGGCGCCGGCGGAGGCGCGGGAACCGACACCCGCACCTACGCCGCGCGCGTGAACGGCGAAACGATCTCGTCCCGCGAGTTCGATCGCGCGCTCTACTACATGGAGAAGAACTACGAGCAGATGTACCGGCAGCCCCTCACCCCGGAGATCATCGCGCAGATGGGGCTTCCCAAGCAGGTGCTCGACTCGCTCGTCGATCAGCATCTCCTTCTGCAACAGGCCAAACGCCTTCACCTCAGCGCGTCGCCCGAAGAGATTCGCCAGAAGATCCTGGAGGTTCCGACCCTCAATCCTGACGGCAAGTTCGTCGGCCAGGAGTACTACGCCCGCTTTGTGACGATGTCGGGCTTCCAGTCGCCGGCGGAGTTCGAGGAGGAGCTGGCCCGCGAAATCACCATCAACAAGATGGAGAACGCGCTCCAGAGCGCCATCGTCCTCTCGCCGAAAGCGGCCGAAGCGGAGTACCGCCGCGTGAGCGAAAGTGCCCGGATCAAGTACGTCCTCTACCCCGCGGCGCGCGAGGCGGCCAACGTCAAGGTCACGCCGGCCGAGGTTCAGCAGTACTACACGGCCCACCAGTCTCAGTACACCCACGGCGAGCAGCGCGCGGCGAAGTACCTCATCGCCGACTATGCCCGCCTCCGCGCGCAGATCAATCCGAGCGATGACGAACTGCGCAAGATCTACAACCAGCGGCACGAGGAGTTCAAGGCCGCCGAGGGCGCGCACATCCTTCACATCCTCATCAAAGTGGACCCCGGCTCCGCGCCGGCGGTTGACGCCGCGGCGAAGGCGAAAGCCGACAGCCTCGTCAAGCAACTTCGCGCGGGCGCCGACTTCGCCAAGCTCGCCCAGGACAATTCCGGCGATCCGTCGTCGGCGGGCAAGGGTGGCGATATGGGTTTCGTCGACAAGGGGACGACGGTCGAGCCGTTCGACACCGCCGCCTTCTCGATGCCGCTCAATACGATCAGCGATCCGATCCGTTCAAAGGAATTCGGCTACCACATCATCAAGGTGCTGGAACGACGGCCGGCCGGTTACCGCCCCTTCGAGGAAGTGAAGGACCGCATCCGGGCCCTGACGGCCGATCAGCAGGGGAAGGACCGCGCGCGCGACGAGATCACCGTGATCGCCGCCAAGATCAAGGCGAAAGCCCCGAAGACCGCCGCCGAGTTCACCGCGCTGGCCACCGGCAACGTGACCTCCAATGACACGCAGTGGTTCGGCAAGTCCGACGCGATCACCGGCGTGGGCAACAATCCCCCGTTCAGCACGTGGGCGTTCGCCGCCAAGCAGAACGATGTCGGCGACATCATCGGCTCACAGCGTGGTCCGGTCATTCCCTTCCTCTACAGCATCCGCGCGGCCGGCGTTGCGCCTATCGAGGACGTGCGCGCCAAGGTCGAAAACGATGCGCGCATGGAGAAGGCCAGGCAGCTCGCCCAGCAGGCTCTGGCGAAGGCATTGCCTGCGCCGACGGTGGACGCGGTCGCCCCGAAGCTCGGCCTGGCGGCGGCGGAAGCGAACATCAACCGGCAGGGGTATATCGCCGGATTCACCGGTGACACCTCGGCGCTCGTCGACGCGGCCATGTCCGCTCCGGTCGGCGAGGTCCGGGGACCGGTGATGACGGGCGACGGCGCGGTGCTGTTCCAAGTCATCGAACAGAAGAAAGCCGATCCGGTCGCGCTCGCGCAGAACCGCACGCAGTACATCGACACGCTTCGCCAGCAGGAATCGCGGAATCTGCGCGCGACCCTGTTGCAGAAGCTGCGCAAGGCCGCCACGATCGACATCAACAAGAAGCTGATCGAACCGCCCACGCCGTCGCAGCAGGGGGTATGAGGCAAGCGGTATTGGTGGATCTGACGTGACAGCGGAACCCCGAGACTCCGAGTCCCCGCAACCGCGCTGGAACGAGCCGGCCATCCGCGTGCTGATGATGCCGCGCGACACGAACGCGCACGGCACCATCTTCGGCGGCGTGATCCTCAGCTACATCGACCAGGCCGGCGCCATCGAAGCGCGCCGGCAGGGGAGCCGCCTGATGCTCACCGTCTCGATGGACAAGATCGTCTTCCACGAGCCGGTCTTCGTCGGCGATCTGGTCAGTTTCTGGACCGAGACCCTCCGCATCGGCACGACGTCGATCACCATCAAGGTCGTCTGCGAGGTGATCCGCGGGGCCGACCCGCAGAAGAAGGTGATGGTCACGGAGGCGCAGGTCGTCTACGTGAACGTCGGCGACGACGGCAAGCCGACGCCGATCAAGCGCCGGGCGAACGCGTACAGCGCGTGAATGAGTGCACACCGGAGCGCTGGCGTCTCGCCGGCTGGCCCGGGGGCGTCTCGCCCCCGGTCAAGCGCATACGAGACATCTCCCTGGTAACGACGCAGCGTCTCACCAACATTCGCGCGCACCCTCAGCGGCGAGACGCCGCCGAGCCAGCCGGCGAGACGCCAGCGCTCCGGTCGCCAGCGCTCCGTTCATAAAAATGCGCGGGCGCGCCTTCGGACGCGCCCGCGCGGGCTTACTGCACGAAACCGCTCACTTCGTCGATGACGGTGGCGTCACCGGCGCGGGAGCGGGGGCCGGGGTTTCCGGCGCCGGGGCCGGCTGGGCCTTGGCCTTGCGGCTCTTCTTGCCGAGGGCGATACGCATGTTGTCGACATGCGGAGCGAGATCGGCAGTCTCGGGACGTTTGGCTAGACGCTGCGCAAGAGCGTACGTCGTCAGGGCGTAGTTCCCTGCCGTGTTCTTCGCCACGGTCACACTGTGCCGGACGAAGCCCGCCATCGCCTCGAACTCGTCCGCAACCGCGTCGTAGGCCTCCCCGTAGTTCATCAGATCGCGAATGCGGTCCGCATCCGCCGCACCCGCGGCAACGAGCTTCGCGCTGTTCTTGATCGTCATCGCCACCTGCTCGACGAACTGGGGAGGAACCGAGGCGGCAACGGACAGCCGCTTCCGCTCGTCCTTGGACGACGGGATCACGAAATTCGGGATCTTCTCCCGCATGGCGCGAATCTCATCGACGCGCTCCTGCGCGGTATCGAGGTAGGACGGTTGTGTATTGGTAACGGGTACTTCAGTAACCTGAGTCATGATGCTTCTCCTTTCTTTTTTCTCAGTCTCAACTTGCAGTGATCAGAGCGGGCAAGTTGAGACGAGCGGAGGAGCACGGCCCCTGGAGACCCGTGTTGGAGCTTCGGCGACGGCCAGGCGAGTGGGCCGCTGACGCCGGACATGAATGCGGAAAATGCGGTCGTTCTCGACCGATAAGACCTTCGGTGCCGGATGCCGGGCGAGAACCGGAACCGGATGGACGCGTCTCTTGTGCAGCTCGGACATATCGAGCGGCGCGTTACCGCTCTGGACATGTTCGATCAGCTCGGCGAATGACTTGTCGAAACGGTTCCCGAGCAGGGCCAGCTTCGTGCCGGTCTCGATCCAGCTCTGCATGTCGGCGATCATCAGCGCCGGAGCGTCGACGCACTCTCCCGGTGCCTCGGCGATGCGATCGTACGTCTCGCAAATACACTCCAGGACACGCCCGAACCGTTTCGTGGCTTCGACCAGCAATCCCGTCACGCGATACATGTCATGTACAGCCTTGATCGGGTGTTCCAGCGCGATCGTCTCGCAGCGTTCGATGATCTGGCGCGCCATGCCGATGAAACCCTCCGCGGAACGGAGGTTCCGCCGGCCGCGCTGAAACAGACGATGCCACGATTCCCGCCCCTTCACGCGCGATCCGCGTGAACGCACCCTGGCCCGCCGCGACTTTTTCGCGTTCCTTCCCGGGGCCTGCCGTCTGTTTGCGTTCGTCATCAACCCTTTAGACGTTTGACCCGCGCAAAATGTCACCCGATTTTTGTTACAGTTCGAGGCAAATACCGACTAATTGTGGTAAGTCACGTGGTCTAGTGACCATTCTTTGTTGGCATCGATGTCACCGCGCGTGCCATCGGTGCCACCGATCTTGCCAACGATGCCATCGCGCGTGCCATCGATGCCACCGATCTTGCCAACGGTGCCACCGCGCGTGCCATCGGTGCCACCGATCTTGCCAACGATGCCATCGCGCGTGCCATCGATGCCACCGATCTTGCCAACGATGCCACCGCGCGTGCCATCGGTGCCACCGATCTTGCCAACGGTGCCACCGCGCGTGCCATCGATGCCACCGATCTTGCCAACGGTGCCACCGCGCTTGCCAACGATGTCGGCGACTACGCTGCGCACGTCAGACGCGGCCTCGCGTCTTGCGAGCCTCGGCGACGGCGGTCAACGCGTCCGGCCCGTGCTTGATGAAGCCTTGCAGCTTGTAGAGCGCCGGGCGGTCAGCGGTGATGGTGACTTTGCCGCCCTGGACCTCCCACCGCAGTTTTGTGCCGGGCTTCAGATCGAGCGCTTCGCGCACTTCTTTCGGGACGGTCGTTTGTCCCTTGCTGGTCGTCGTCGAGACAGGCATCGATCCCCGCGTGTCTACTTCTTCCCCCGCGCTTCCCTCATGGCATCGAGCCGCGCCTTCATCTTCGCCTCGGTGCCGATCTCTTTCGGTTCGTAGAATCGGCGGTCGGCTAACGCCTCCGGAAGGCAGTTCATGGCCACGGTCTGCTCTTCGAAGTCGTGGGCGTACTGGTAGCCGCGGCCGTAGCCGAGGTCCTTCATCAGGCGGGTGGGGGCATTGCGGATGTGCAGCGGGACGCCGGGGTTGTCGCCCTGGCGCACTTCGCGGACGGCTTCCCCGTAGCCGATGTAGACGGCGTTCGATTTCGGCGCGGCGGCGAGGTAGGTGGCCAGTTGCGCCAGCGCCACCCCCGCTTCGGGCATGCCGAGGAAGTGGACGGTCTGCTGGACGGCGATGGCGAAGACCAGCGCCTGCGGGTCCGCGTTCCCGATATCCTCGGAGGCGGCCCGGACCAGGCGGCGGGCGATGTACATGGGGTCCTCGCCACCCTCCAGCATCCGCACCAGCCAGTACACCGAGGCGTCGGCGTCGCCGTTGCGCAGCGACTTGTGGAGCGCCGAGATGATGTTGTAGTGCTCCTCGCCCCCCTTGTCGTACATCAGCGACCGGCGCTGGAGGATCTGCGTGACTTTTGTTTTATCGATAGGTCCGTCGTCTTTCGTCGCCGTCTCGATGACGAGTTGGAGAGAGTTGAGTGCCTGCCGCGCGTCGCCGGCCGAGGTCGCGGCCATGAAATCGAGAGCGTCGTCGGTGACCTCGATCCCATGCTTGCGGAGCGACGGATCGGCGACGGCGCGGCGCAGGATCGTCATCACTTGCTCCCGCTCCAGCGCCGGGATGACCACGACTTTCGTTCGCGACAGCAGAGCCGAATTCACCTCGAAGGATGGGTTCTCGGTGGTGGCGCCGATGAGGACGATGTCGCCTGCTTCGACATACGGGAGAAACGCGTCCTGCTGCGCTTTGTTGAATCGGTGGATCTCGTCGATGAAGACGATCGTCTTCGATCCGCGCGCCTTCCGTTCCTTCCGCGCTTCCTCCATCAGCGTCTTGATCTCTTTGATGGAGCTGCTGGTGGCGGAGAAGGTGACGAATCGAGCCCGTGTCTTGTTGGCGATGATGCGCGCCATCGTCGTCTTCCCGGAGCCGGGCGGCCCCCAGAAGATCATCGAGGGGATGCGGTCGCTCTCGATGGCAGTGCGCAGAAAGCGTCCCTCGCCGAGGAGCTCGTCGAGACCGACGACGTCTTCGAGGGTCCGCGGGCGGACGCGCTCGGGGAGCGGAGCGTCACCTCGGGTAGGAGGTTCGAAGGGGGTGTCGTCGAAGAGAGAGCCGGTCATATAGAAGGCGGAATGTTCAATGTTGAATGTTCAATGTTGAATGAAGGCCGGGTCGATGGCTGACCGAAGGCCATTGAACATTCAACATTGAACATTCAACATTCAACATTTCTCAGCAAAGCAACGAAAAGTCGATATTGCCCCCACTCACGACGATTGCGGTCTTCCCTCGCGGCTTAATCACCCCGGAAAGCAACGCAGCGATCCCCAGCGCTCCGGTCGGCTCGATGACCAGCTTGGTACGGTACATGGCCAGCTTTACCGCGTCGAGAAGGATGTCGTCGTCGACGCTGACGACGTCGCGGACGCGCTCGCGGATGACGGCGAAGTTGCGCTCGCCGATGGCCAGCGTCCGGGCGCCGTCGGCGATCGTTTTCGGGGGGTCGATGGTGACGATCCGGCCGGACTTGAACGATTGTTCGCCATCGTTGCCGGCGCGCGGCTCGACGCCGTAGACATCGATATTGGGGTTGAGTGAGGTTGCCGCAATGGCTACGCCCGATAGCAGGCCGCCGCCGCCGAGCGGCGTCACGACCGTTTCGACGTCCGGCCACTCCTCGACGATCTCCAGCCCGACCGTGCCGGCGCCGGCAATGATCCGCCAGTCGTCGAAGGGGGGGATGACGGCCGCACCGCTTTTTTCGGCAATCTCTCTGGCGACGGTGTCCCGGGTGGCCGACGTCACGCCGGCGGTGACGACCTCGGCGCCGTAGGCCTTGGTGGCCGCGACTTTCATCGCCACCGAGTTCTCCGGCATCACGATCGTCGCCTTCACGCCGAGGAGTTTCGCGGCCAGGGCGACCCCCTGGGCGTGGTTGCCGGAGGAAAAGGCGACCACGCCGTTTTGCCGTTCCTTTTCAGACAGTTGCAGGAGCGCATTCATCGCCCCGCGGATCTTGAACGAGCCCGCTCGCTGGAGGTTTTCGCACTTGAGGCGAACCTCCACTCCGATCGCTTCCGACAGCGAACGGCTCGCGAGGAGGGGTGTCCGATGGACGTAGGGTTTGAGGCGGCCGGCGGCGGCCCGGATGTCGTCAATCGTCACGGAGGCCACATCGATATTTGAAGAATTCACCGGCGCAGTATAAACTCCGGCAAACTGGGCATTGTTTGAACAGGGATTGGACAGGAATCGACGCAACGATTCGTCGACAAAGCAGTAACGGGCAAGGTCATTTTTCGGGGAGGTTGGGGTTATGTGGAGAAGGGTTACCCGCGGCCTGGTTCTCGCCACTTTGGTATCACTCGCAGTGCCGGCGCTTCTGGCGCAAACGACGGAGTCGCTCGGCTCGCTCGAGTTTCCTGATCCGTCTGTTTCTCAGAGCGGCGTGATCCTCGTCAAGGGGTGGTTTCTCGACCCATCGGCGATCTCGCGCATCGCCGCCTACGTCGACGATCAATTCATCGCCAACGCAAATACAAATCTGCCGCGCATCGACATCATCGAAGCGTACCCGAACTACCCGGGCATCCAGCACATCGCGCCCGGCTTCCAGATCGGCATGCTGGCAAGCCGCTTCACGAACGGCGCGCACACGATCTCGGTACACGTCTTCCGAAGCGACGGGACGGTGACGGAGCTCGGCCGCCGTACGATCAACGTCGACAACTCCCTCAACCAGGCGCCGTTCGGCAACGTCGACATCCCGGACCTTTCCGGGACCTTCAACGCCTCAGGCTCGTTCCCCGTCTCCGGCTGGGCTCTCGATACCGATGGCGTCTCCAAGGTCGAAGTCCTCATTGACAACGGGGTCGTTCAGGACGCGATGTACGGCGACCCCCGGCCCGATGTGGCCAATTCGATCGCCGACTGGCCGGACGCTCTTTACAGCGCCTTCATCGCCAACGTCGACACGACCAGAATTCAAGACGGCGTGCACACGCTCGACGTCCGTGCCACCGACCGCCTCGGACTCTCCCGCCTCATCGGCCGCAGGGTCGTGCAGATCTTCAACGAGGGGGCGAACCTCAAGCCGTTCGGCTTCGTCGACGAGCCGCTGCGCGACGCGGTGCTCTACGGCACTCTTTGCCAGACCCAGCCTATTTTCTCGCCGGCGGTCAACAATCAATCGCACATCACCCCCGTCCGCGGCTGGGCACTCGACCTCGGCACGCGCGGCGACGTCGGCCGCGTCGCCTACGCGGAGCTGTTGGTGGACGGACGCCGCTGGTATTCGACCGACGACTGCGCCTTCAGCCCGATCTTCAACAACTTCGTCAACTGCTACGGTCTGCCGCGCTTCGACGTGGAGCGCTACTACCCGAATTATCCCGACGCGCCGCGCTCGGGCTTCCTCTTCACGCTCGACGTCGGCGCGCTGCTGGCGCTCGGCGTGCGGCCCGGCAATCACGTTCTGACGGTGCGCGTCGGCGATCTGCAGCAGACGTTTACCGAGCTGCCGAACCGCGACGGTATTCCGGTCTTCTTCGAATGCGCCGAGAACCGCGTGGCCTCGGCCGTCGGCTTCATCGACGTCCCGCAGCCCAACGACTTCATGAAGGGGACGGTAACCTTCCAGGGCTGGGCCGAAGTCGAGCACAGCACCCTCCAGGCGGTCGAGGTGCTTGTCGATGGCAATTTCGAAGGGACGGCGCAGTATGGCTTCCCCCGTCCTGACGTGGCAGTGCAATACCCCTATCTGTTGAACAGCCAGAACTCCGGATGGCGCTTCGTCATCGATACGACCAAGCTTGCAAACGCGCGCCACCGCGTAACGGTGCGTGTCCTCGACTTCACCGGCCTGCGTACGGAGATCGGCTCCGTCGATTTCTTCACGCAGAACCCGAACCCGACGCCGTAATGCTGCGCGGCGGCGGCTTGCGCCGCCGCCGCGCGTTGTCTGCGGCGCTTCGCGCGCGTTGTCAGTTGTCTGCGCCCTGCGGGGCGCGTGGTGGGTTCATTGATGAGTCTTCCGTCGCCTTCGATGACGGACCACGCGCCGCGCGCAGACAACCGACAACGCGGCGAAGCCGCAGACAACGCGGCGCGAAGCGCCGCAGTCACATCCACGCGTACACGTCAACGTTCGCGCGCGCCCGCAACTGCGTCGTCCACGTCTCGACCTGTTCATCGAGTTGCCGTGAACGGATGAGGGTGCGGACCTCTTCGCGAACGTCGTTGAGCGGCGGTACAGGCAGTCCGCGCGCGGCGCGCTGCTGACGCCACGTGCCGTTGTAATAGGCGGCGATGTCTTCATTCGCGACGAAGATGAGCGGCGCAAAACGCTCCTGGATGTACGCCTCCACCTGCAGTTGGCGTTTGATCAAGGCCCGCAGTTCGTCCGGCGTCAGCTCCGCGCGTGCCAGCGCGGCGTCAAGCTCGGCCGGGGAGGTGAAACGGTGCTGGATCTCCACCAGCCGGGCCTCGATCGAGTCTTTCGGGATGTCCTGGGCCCCGAACCGCTCCACGTCGCGGTACCGTAAGGTCTGGGCGATCAACGCCTCGAGAATGTCGTGGTGATAGTCGTCGTCGCTTCTTCCGGCGGCGCGTGGAAAGAAACGGAGCTGTACCATCTGGTCGACTTCGCTCACGGTCAGCACCTGTTGATCGATCACGGCCGCGATCCGGTCGACCGTGACGCCCAGGGCCGGCATGGCAAACAAAAAAACGATGAGAGCTTGGCGTTTCATGACGGCGAATGACAGAGCAATCTTGACACCTTCGGGCGCAATTCCTACATTCTCCTGTCTGTTAGCGGTCGGACAGCGAGACCGCTTACTGCGCTCGTGACCCGCCATGGTCCAACACTTCGATCTCAGTGGTGACGATCTCGACACGCGCGCACGCGAAGTGCTGCGCGAGATCATCATGCAGCACGTTGCCACGGGCGAGGCCATCAGCTCCCGGTCGCTGGCGAAGTGCGGCCGCTTCCAGCTCTCGCCGGCCAGCCTCCGCAACGTGATGGCGGACCTCGAGGATCTCGGCTATCTCCAGCACCCCCACACCTCGGCCGGCCGCGTCCCGACGGACCGCGGCTACCGTTTCTTCATCGACAACCTCATGCGCTCGCACACCCTCTCGCAACGGGAGCGCGAGATGATCGATGATCAGGTCAGCCACGCCAACGAAATCGACGAAGTGCTTCATCTGGCCTCGCGCGTTCTGTCGAAGCTCAGCGACCAGGTCGGCCTCATCTTCATGCCCACGCTGCTGCAATTCACGATCCGCAGCATGGACTTCGTCGCCGTCGCCGACAGCAAGATCATGTGCATCATCGTCGGCCAGAACGGCGTGGTGGTGAACAAGATCATCGAGACGCGCCAGCAGTTCACGCGCGACGAGCTGCAGAAGATCTCCCGCTACATCACCATCGAGTTCACCGGAATGACCCTCGACAACATCCGCCGCCGGCTCGTCCGGATGACGGAGGAGGAGCGGGCACGGCACGATGCCATGCTGCAGAAGACCATCTCCCTCGGCATCGAAGCCGTCAACGACGTCTCGCCGCTCGAACACGAGCTCTACGTCGAAGGGGCGGCCTCGATCCTCACCAAGCCCGAGTTCTCCGACGCGGTCTCCCTGCGCAAGACCTTCCTGGCTCTGCAGGAGAAAGAGAAGCTGGTGGAGATTCTGAACTCGTGTCTCTCTGAGGAGGGACTGCAGATTCTGGTCGGATCGGAGAGTAACTTTACGCAGGTCTATAACTTCAGCATCGTGGCGCGGCGTTACGGTACGCAGGCCACGCCGCTGGGAATGGTCGGAATCATCGGCCCCATGCGTATGGAGTACGCGCGCATGGCACCGCTGGTCGACTATCTCGGCCTCGCGCTCAGCCGCAAGATCGAAGAGGAACAGGAGCAACAGCAGTGAATGACAATGACAACCCCACCGTTGACGACGACGCGTACGTGATCGAAGATACCGGCGAATCCGTGGCCGACATCGAGCACGAGATGGAAGTCGCTGCCCGGGAAGCCGTGGCCGGCCGGCCCGTTCCCGTCGCACCGGAAGAGGATTTCCACGACCGCTACCTGCGTACGCTCGCGGACTTCGAGAACTTCCGCAAACGCTCCGAGCGCGAAAAGGACGACTTCCGGCGTTACGCCCTCGTCGGCGTGATCCGCGACCTGCTGCCGGTGATCGACAACTTCGACCGCGCGCTCGAGCACGCCGAGGAAGGCGATGAGTTTCACAAAGGCGTGGCCCTCATCTACAAACAGCTCTTCGACGTCCTCCAGCGCCACGGGCTCAAGACCATCAGCGAATCCGGCGTTCGATTCGATCCCAACATTCACGAGGCAGTCGTTCGCGAGGAAGATCCGTCGGTCCCGTCGCATACTGTCGTCGCCATTCTCCAGAAAGGCTATTTCCTTCACGATCGGCTGCTGCGGCCCGCTATGGTCAAAGTCGCGGTGGGCGGGTCGGAGGAGAATGAGTCCGCGGGCGCATAGCGAATGTCGAAGATCATCGGAATCGATCTCGGGACGACAAACTCCTGCGTCGCCGTCGTGGATGTGGCGACGCCGCAGGTGATGCCGAACCGTGAGGGAAGCCGGACCACGCCGTCGGTGGTCGGCTTCACGGAAGACAGCGAACGGCTCGTCGGCCAGATCGCCAAGCGTCAGGCCATCACCAATCCCTTCAACACCGTCTTCGCCATCAAGCGCCTCATCGGCCGCAAGTACGACTCCAACGAGGTCACGCGCGCCAAGCAGATCCTCCCGTATCAGATCGTGCCGGCCGCCAACGGCGACATGAAGGTGAAGATCCGCGACCGCGAATACTCCCCCGAGGAGATCTCCGCGTTCGTGCTGATGGAGATCAAGGCCTTCGCCGAAGAGTTCCTCGGGGAGGAAGTCACCGAGGCGATCATTACCGTCCCCGCCTACTTCAACGACAGCCAGCGCCAGGCCACGCGCGACGCCGGCAAGATCGCCGGGCTCGATGTTCTCCGCATCATCAACGAGCCGACCGCCGCCGCCCTGGCCTACGGTCTCGACAACAAGCAGAACCAACGCATCGCCGTTTACGATCTCGGCGGCGGCACGTTCGACATCTCCATCCTCAAACTCGAGGACGGCCTCTTCGAAGTGCTCTCCACCTCGGGCGACACGTACCTCGGCGGCGAGGACTTCGACAAGCGCATCATCGACTGGCTCATCGAAGGCTTCCAGCGCGATACCGGAATCAGCCTGGCCGACGACCGCATGGCCCTGCAGCGTCTGAAGGAAGCCGCCGAGCGCGCCAAACACGAGCTGTCGGTCTCCGAGGAGTCGCGCATCACGCTGCCGTTCATCTCCGCCGACGCTTCGGGCCCCAAGCATCTCAACAGCGTGCTCACGCGGCCCGAGTTCGAGAAGATGGTCGAGGATCTGATCCAGAAGACGATCGATCCCGTCAACGACGCACTGAAGCAGGCCGGCCTCACCGCGGCGGACATCGACGAAGTGGTCCTCGTCGGCGGACAGACCCGCATGCCGCGGGTGGTCGAGGCGGTGCAGAAGGCGTTCGGCAAGGAGCCGAATCGCAATATCAATCCCGATGAAGTCGTCGCTGTCGGCGCGGCCGTGCAGGCCGGCATCCTGCGTGGCGACATCAAGGACATGATCCTGCTCGACGTCACGCCGCTCTCGATCGGTGTCGAGACGCACGGCGGCGTCTTCACGAAAGTCATCGAGCGCAACTCGACGATCCCCACCAAGAACTCGCTGATCTTCACCACGGTGGCCGATCATCAGAGCAAGGTCACCGTGCACGTGCTGCAGGGCGAGCGCGAGTTCGCGCGCGACAACAAGTCCCTCGGCAAGTTCGATCTGGTCGGCATTCCCTCCGCCCCGCGCGGCGTGCCCCAGATCGAGGTCACCTTCGCCATCGATTCCAACGGCATCGTCAGCGTCACCGCCCGCGATCAGGCCACCGGCCAGTCCACCGGCGTACAGATCAATCCCGCCGGCGGCCTGTCCGAGGATGAGATCGATCGCCTCGTCAGCGAGGCAGCCGAACACTCGCGCACCGACGCCTCGCGCCGTGAGATCCGCATGCTCCAGAACAAGCTCGAGGGAATGATCTACACCAACGACAAGGTCTTTCGTGAGTTCGGCAAGATGCTGAACGATGAAGACCGTGACAAAGTCCAGAAGTGCATTACCAAAGCGAAGGAATCGGTGACCGCGGAGGAGAGGCAGCGTCTCAACGACGCCATCTTCGATCTTCAGACCGCGTCGCGCATTCTCACCAGCGTGATGCTCTACAACCCCTTGAAGATGAACATCCCCGGCGGAGACGCCACTTAACCGAATGACGATGGCAACGACAGAAAAACGAGATTACTACGAGATCCTAGGTCTGGCCCGCGAGGCTACCGTCGACGACATCAAGAAGGCGTACCGCCGTCTGGCGGTGAAGTACCACCCTGACAAGAATCCCGGCGATGCCGACGCCGAGGAGAAGTTCAAGGAGGCCGCGGAAGCGTACGGCGTTCTCTCGGACGATGAGAAGCGCGCGCGGTACGACCGCTTCGGACATCAGGGCGTCAGCGGGGGCGGTTTCGATCCGAATCAGTTTGCCGACTTCGGCGACATCCTCGGCGATCTCTTCGGCTTCGGCGATTTCTTCGGCACCAGCCGCCGCCGTGCCGCGCGCGCCACACGGGGCAACGATCTCCGCTATGACCTCGCACTCGAATTCGAGGAAGCCGTCTTCGGCAAGGACGTCACCATCGACGTGCCGCGCGTGGCGACGTGCGAGGTCTGCCACGGCAGCGGCGCGAAGGCGGGTACGCAGCCGGTGACCTGTACCGGATGTGGCGGCCGCGGACAAGTGCGCTACTCCCAGGGATTCTTCGCCGTGGCCCGGACCTGCCCGCAGTGCGGCGGCGCCGGGAAAGTCATCAAGGATCCCTGCGCCAATTGCGACGGGGCAGGCCGCGTGCGCGAGGAGAAGACGATCTCGGTCAAAGTGCCGGCCGGCGTTGACGAGGGTTCCCGTCTACGCGTCGCCGGCGAAGGGGAGGCGGGATTCAACGGCGGCCCGCCGGGTGATCTCTATGTCTTCCTCTCCGTCCACCCGCACGCGAAGTTCACGCGCCGCGACTACGACATCCATTCCGAGCAGGCCATCACCTTCACGCAGGCGGCCCTCGGCGCGGACATGCAGATCGACACCGTCGACGGTACCGAGTCGCTGCGTATCCCGCCCGGCACGCAGCCGAGTCAGGTCTTCCGCCTGCGGTCCAAAGGCGTCCAGTTCCTCCAGGGCTCCGGCCGCGGCGATCACTACGTCCACGTCTCCGTGCGCATCCCCACGTCGCTGAATGAGTCGCAACGCGACCTTCTGCAACGCTACGCGGATGCCGAGGGGGAAACGCCGCTGGAGGACAAGGGCGTGTTCGGGAAGGTGAAGGACTTTTTCACGAACCCGTAAGGCTATACTGGTCAGCATGACCAGAAATCGTCAGACAGCAGCACACACCGCCACACACTCAGGGCAATGGGCACTTCAGGATGCGAAAGCTCGCTTCAGCGAAGTCGTTCGCAAGGCCAGGACTGAGGGCCCGCAGAGGATTACGGTGCACGGCCGTGAAGAGGTCGTCGTGGTTTCGGTGGAAGAGTATCGCCGAGCGAAGGGCGAGCCGACCGGCGAGGTTCTCGTGAAGGCCATGCAGGATCCGCGCGTGCGGGGCCTGCGCATTGAGCACGAGGGGACGCGTGCGCCCGTTCGCCGCGTGAAGCTGTGACAGGCTGGCTGCTCGATACCAACGTGCTGTCCGAGCTACATCGGCCCAGACCGGACGCGAAGGTTGTGAGCTTCATCTCGGGAATCCCGCTCCACCTTATGTTCGTCAGTGCCGTCACTTTGGCTGAAATTCGTTTCGGCATAGAGATCGTCAAAGACCCGAGTCAGCGAATGGATCTGAGCGAGTGGTTGCTTCACACGATCCGCCCTATGTTCGAGAACCGAGTTCTCGCTGTCACAGAAGACATCATGGTGACGTGGCGGCTTCTCGTGGAAAGTGGCCGCAAGACGGGCCATACCTTCACGCAACCAGACCTCATCATCGCCGCGACCGCGTTACATCATGGGCTGACGATGGTTTCTCGTGACACCCGCGATTTCGCCAAGCTGAACATGCCGATATTGAATCCTTGGAAATCGGCGTAGAGACGATTTCCCTGCGGCTAGCCATCATCGCCAGCGACAAGTAGCGCGCTAGAATGCGTGGCCTGTGGCCGACCTGACGTTTTCGCAGTGGCGCCCGCATCCCTGGCATGGCCTGAGCGCGGGCGCGGATGCGCCGAAAGTCGTCAACGCGTACATCGAGATCACCCCCTTCGATCTCATCAAGTACGAGGTCGACAAGGCGACCGGTTATCTTCGCGTCGACCGGCCGCAGCGCACCTCCTCCCAACCGCCCGCCCTGTACGGGTTCATCCCGAGAACGTATTGTGGGCCGCGCGTGGCCGCGCTGACGCCGGTGACAAAGAAAGGCGATGGCGATCCGCTCGACATCTGCGTTCTCAGCGAACGGCCCATCAACAAGTCGGAGATCATTCTCTCCGCGCGCGTCATCGGCGGACTGCAGCTCGTCGACCGTGATGAGGCCGACGACAAGATCATCGCCGTGCTGCAGGGCGACTACGTCTGGGGTGAGGCCTACGATCTGAGCGATGTGCCGGCCGTGCTCGTCGAGCGGCTGGAGCACTACTTCTCGACGTACAAACTCGTCCCCGGCGAGCCTGCCCGTATCCGCGTCTCGGGCTCGTATGGCGCCTCGCACGCGCATGCCGTGGTGCAGGCGGCGATGGAAGACTACGACGAGTCGTTTGGCGCACGGGCGTGAAGGACTTCATCCTCGAGATCTCCTTCGACGTCCGCGATGCCGCGCTCGACGAGATCGTGCAGTCGCGGCTCTACCTGACGCCGTCGACCGGCAGCTCGTCGATCGAGATCAACGGTACGACGACGATCTCCGCGTATTTCGACACCGCCGGTGATCGCGACGCCGCGGCGCAGGGAATGGCGGATGTCGAAGCGATCGCGCTCCACGCTGCCGATCGCGAGCGCGTCGACTGGCTCGATCGTTACCAGCAGTCGCTGGAGCCGCTGTTCATCGGTGAACGATTCGTCGTCGCCCCGGACGCGGCGCTGATCCCCGCCGACACCACGCGTCACGCGCTCATCGTGCCGCAGGAGCAGGCTTTCGGCACCGGCGCGCACGAGACGACATCGCTCTGCATCGAGATCCTCGAAACGCTCGACGTCGCGGGAAAACGCGGGCTCGACGTCGGTTCCGGCAGCGGCATCCTTGCGCTGGCCATGTGCCGCCTTGGAGCCGAGGGAGTGATCGCGTTCGACAACGACGCCGACGCATTCGCCGCTCTGCGCGACAATCGGGTTCGCAACGGCGTCGACGATGCGCGGATGCCGATCTTCATCGGCAGCATCGAGGCCCTCCGCGGCGGCGTCTTCGACGTCGTGACGATGAATATCATCCCCGAGGTCATCATCCCGCTCCTCGGCGAAGTGAGACGGCACCTCGGCGGATCGCTCATCCTCAGCGGCATCCTGGTCGTCAAACGGGACGATGTCGTGCGCGCCTGCGCCGGACACGGCCTCGTGCTCGCCGAAGAGCGAGCCAAGGGGGAGTGGTGGGTGGGCAGGCTCCGCCCGGCGTGATTTCGAAAGCACAGACAAGAGTGTCTGTGCCACATTCGGCCCGGATTACGAGCCGCAGCACGGTGATTTGTCCAAGTACAACGAGACAATGTGGCACAGACACTCTTGTCTGTGCCGGAGATTGGCAGGCTTCCGACCTCGCTCGTAGATTCGTGAGTGTCTGTGCTTTAAACTTCCACCATGAACCAGATCAGCGATCGTCTCCGTGGCCTCGTGCAGTCCGACATCCGCCGCATGTCGCGTGAATGTGAGCGCGTCGGCGGCATCAACCTCGGGCAGGGTATCTGCGACCTCCCGACGATTCCGGAGCTCGTCGATGGTGCCTGTGACGCCATCCGGGCGAACAAAGCGACCTACTCGAAGTTCGAAGGAATCGACGTGCTTCGCGAGCGCATCGCGCGCAAGGTCGAGCGTCACAACGGATTCACAGCGGACCCGTCCAAGGAGATCGTCGTCACGGTCGGATCGAGCGGTGGGTTTCTTGCGGCGGCCATGGCCACCCTGAATGTCGGCGATGAAGTCATCCTCTTCGAGCCGTACTACGGATATCACTTGAACACCTTCAAGGTCCTTGGCTTCGAACCGAAATTTGTCCCGCTGAAGGAGCCGGACTGGACGATCGACTTCGACGTTCTACGCGCGGCGTTCAGCCCAAAGACGAAAGCGATCGTCGTCTGCACGCCCTCGAATCCGTCGGGAAAGATGTTCACGCGCGAGGAACTGGAGCAGATCGGCGCACTGTGCCGCGAATTCGGCGCCTGGATCTTCACGGACGAGATCTACGAGTACATCGTCTACGACGGGCGGAAACACGTGTCCGTCGCCTCGATCCCGTCCTGCCGCGATCTCGCCATTACGATCAGCGGATTCTCGAAAACGTTCTCCATCACCGGGTGGCGCGTCGGCTACGTCATTGCCGACGAACGCGTGGCCGGCCCCATCGGCCTCATGAACGATCTTTTCGCGATCTGTGCACCAACTCCGCTTCAATGGGGCGTCGCCCGCGCCCTGGAAATCGGCGACGAGTACTACCGGAACATGGCCGCCGACTACCAGAAGAAACGCGACATGCTCGCCGATGCCCTATCCGAGGCCGGCTTCGTCCCGTCGATCCCGCAGGGCTCCTACTACATGCTCGCGAAGATCCCCGACGATCTCCGCGACGACAAGGAAGCGGCGCAGACGCTGCTCGAAAGCACCCGCGTCGCCTCCGTCCCCGGCTCCGCGTTCTTCGTCTCCGAGGCGGGGAAGAGGATGCTGCGCTTCTGCTTTGCGAAGGACTTCGAATCGTTGGAAGAAGCGTGCAAGAGGATTCGCGCGTTCAAACCGGCGGCGGTGTGAGGAGTGCGGCGGCTTGCGCCGCCGCACGGCACAGACAAGAGTGTCTGTGCCACATTGCTCGTCGGTATTTGCTGAAGTGTGGAGTCTTCGCCGGATCCAATGTGGCACAGACAAGAGTGTCTGTGCCGGAGCTTGGCCGTAACCTACTTCGCCGCCACCGTCGCAGTAACCACTACGATCAGTGCCTTGTCTCCCATGGTGGTCGTGCCGATGACGACCTTCTCGTTCTGGTGGATCGAGACCGGCGTTTCAAAGCCGACTGACTGATACTGCGTCGGCGTCGCGCCGCCGACGCTGATGGGGACGCGCATCGAAAACTCGAAATTCTCGATGTCGATCGATGGGCGTTCGCCGCTCGTCGCGGTGATGTGGAACAGGTGGTAGCTGTAGAGAATCGGCTGCCCTTCCTTGACCGTCATGCCCAGGAGTGTCGGCTCGGCTACGCCGGAACCTTTGAGTCCAAGTCCCGGCTTCGTGCGCTGGACCGTGGCCGTCATGAGGCCGTAGTGCGCATAGCGAAGCGTCGACTCGAGCTGTTTGACGACCGGCGCGAGCTCGTCCGGCACCGTGGCCGCGCCCGCGAGCGGCGTCTTAGATCCGATCAGCACGGAGATTTTCATCTCGATGTCCGGTGCGTCGGCGATGGCGTGGTCGAGGCGCGCGATGGCGCCTTCGATCGCGGCGATGTTCTCAGGGAAGTCGCGCACGGTGATGGTGTGCATTTCATTGTTGATGCTGAGGCCCGCTCCTTTGAAGCCACTGCCCAGTAGCCTGATGGACGATGCGACCTCTTCTGCTTCCCTGTTGTGGACTTCGAAGACCTTGCTGCGGAAATCGCGGACGGTGTTGTAATCGTCCGTTTTCTCCTGCGCGATGGCGCTTGCGGCGATCAGCAGTGCCGCGATGACGATGGTGATCCGTTTCATGATTTGCCTCCTGTTTGTGGTGGGGTCTGGCTCGCGATCCAGATGATGCGGACGTCGGGATCCGACGTCCGGAATTCGACACGGATGTTCTGGCGGGCTAACTCGACATGCGGTGCCCGGTGCTGGCGCGGCCGATGGGCAACACGCGTAATCGGCGGTTGCGTCGTGACAGGCGCAACGATCGGTGCGGGTGCGGGTGCCGGCGTGCTTGCGATGATGACGGTGCGTTTCGCCGGTGCGGCCGCGGCCGGCGTGGCCGCGCGGCGCGGAACCAGGGCAATGCCGATGGCGACGATCACCGCGGCCGCGATCGCAAAGCGCATCACGATCGGAAAGAGCCGCCGTTCGTTGCGCGCTGCGATCGCCGTCATCACGTTGCGGCGGATGGCCGCGAAGTCATCGTCATTCAACGGTTGCTGCGAACGAAACCCGGTCATCTTCATCGCGCACCTCCGCGCCATGCCTCGATCCACACGCGCAACTTCGCGCGCGCCTTGCTGACCTGCACCCGCACGGTGGCCGGTGAGCTGCCGAGGATGGCGGCAACCTCCTCGGTGGGCAGTTCCTGGACTTCGCGCAGGATGACGGCCAGCCGTTCCTTCGCCGGCAGTGCATCGATGGCGCGCGTCAGAAGAGCGGCATCGGCGCGCGCGGCCAGCACGTCATCGGCGGCCCGGGCATCGCTGGCCACCGACATCCCCTCATCGGCCGGTGCGAAGATCCAGCGCCGCCTGCGGCGCTTCTCGATGTCGCGGCAGACGTTGACGGCGATGCGGAACAGCCAGCCGAAAAAGTCGAGCTGCTCGTCGAACTTGCGGAGATGGCGAAAGACGCGGAGGAATGTCTCCTGCGTCGCTTCCTTCACCTCTTCGGCATCGCCGAGGATGCGCCAGGCCAGAAGGGCCACACGTCGTTCCGATGCCAGCATGATCTCCTCGAAGGCACGCTCGTCCCCGTCGCGTGCCGCGCGGATGACCGCGAGGAGCGCCGGCTCCGTTACCGATGACCGCGTCGCCGGTTCTACTTCAAGCGTTAACAGCGCCTCGGCGGTCATCGTTCGTGCGTTCTCAACTATCTCTACTCGCGAGGCGAGGAGATCGTTTATCTGCGTACATCTGCGTCATCTGCGGATAAAGCCTTTTTCCGCAGATGACGCAGATGAAACGCAGATTGAATTTTGAGACCGCGCTACTTCGCGTTCAACTCTTCCAGCACGTCTTCCGCGTGCTTCTTCGTATCGACCTTCTTCCAGATCTTCTTGATCCGGCCGTCCGGACCGATCCAGAACGTCGTCCGGGCCACGCCCCAGTAGCGCTTGCCGTACATGTTCTTCTCTTTCCAGACGCCGTACATCTTCACGATGTCGCCGGTCGAGTCAGAGAGGAGGGGGAAGTTCAGATCGTACTTGCCGCGGAACTTGTCGTGGCTCTCGATCGAATCGGTCGAGACGCCGAGGACGACCGCGTGCGCCTTGGAGATATCGGACTCGTGATCGCGGAACGAGCACGCCTCGGCGGTGCATCCGGGCGTGTCGTCCTTCGGATAGAAGTAGAGGATCACGTCCTTGCCGCGATGCTCCTTCAGCGTCATCTCCTTGCCGCGCGTCGAGGGAAGTTTGAAGTCGGGCGCCATGTCGCCGACTTTGGGTTCGTAGAAGTCCTGCATGTTGTTTTTTCTCCTTTATCCTGCGGCGAAGCGCGCAGGATCTCCGGTGGCATTGCGCGGGTTGCGTATGAAGGCAGAAGGCAGAAAGCAGAAGGCAGAAGGATGAAGGCGGAAGGATGAAGGCATAGATCGTATAAATTTCATCCTTCTGCCTTCTGCCTTCATCCTTCTGCCTTTCCAAACAGCACCTTCTCAGCGGCGAGAACGGCGTTCAGCGCGGAGCTGCGGCGGAGATTATCGCAGACGGCCCACACCCAGAAGCCGCCGCGGATCGAGGCATCCGACCGCACTTCGGCGATCAATACCTCGTCCTTTCCCGCCGCGTCGATCGTTCCGAATGCCTGGTCACCCTCGGCGAAGGCGATGGCGGCGTTCGCGCGCAGCGTGGCCGTGATCCGGTCGGGCGCGAGATCCTCTTTCGTCTTCACGAAGAGCGAAAAGGTATGGCCGTGAAAGACCGTCCCCTGCGTCACCAGCAGCGCCAGATGCGTGTCGGGATCGGTGAGCGCGTGGACCTGCGTGGTGATGAATTCCTCGTTCCGCTCCGTGGCGGGATAGAGATTGAACGCCGCTTGGCGATCGAAGACCTCGTGCGGCACGGTCTGGATGTTCAGCACGCTGATCGTCTGCCTGGCCAGCTCCTCGATGCCGATCTGATCGAACTCCGACGCGGGCTGCACGACCGTGGCGGTACATATCTCCACGCGGCCGAGCAGTTCGATCTGATGGAGGACGATGGCGATCGGAATGGCGATCGGATGCGGTGAGACGAGAAGGCGATCGCCGCCGCCGATCTCATCAAGGTTCACGCCGGCGACTGCCAGTCTGCCATCCGCCGCGCTGGAAGGCTGCGACAGGTCGATGGCCAGGAAGTTGTCCTCCTCGTAGCGCTGAATCCACTCGCGGTTCCCTTCGGCGGGGCCGCAGAAGAAGACGATGTCGCAGTCTTCGAGCTCGTCGTCGGAAACGGGGAGGACGATGGCCGGCTCGTCGCCGATCTCCCTCAACATCCCGGTGGACTGTCCGGTGCTGTCGAGCAGGGCGATCTTCGCATATGGAAACGAGCGCTGGCGGAGGATGGACTGGATCTCGGTTCCGACGAGCGTTTGCGGGTTCACGATGCCGACGCGATAGCCGGCGGCGGATTTGGGATCGATCATTGCGGCGCGATTCTTTCGAGCTCATCCTGACGCGTAGACGTCAGGATCTCTGGTTATATCGCGTGGGCGTTCATTACGAAGAACAGTCCGCGCGGCGCCACCGTAGATCCTGCGCGCTTC